>DVGN01000075.1 GCA_018712725.1 Candidatus Scatosoma pullicola | reverse complement strand
CTTTTTGCAATGTCCGCAGATATACCGCTGCGTTCCGCTGCGCGTGAATCCCATCTTCCTTTGCTTTGTTGTTGCTCCGCATTTCGGGCATTTCTTCTCTTTCTTTTCCATACTTCTATTATATCAATTTTACACACTTTTTGTCAACTCCCCGCCCTCTTCCCTCTCCCTTCCCGCCGCGCTCCTCCCGCCGTCCGTTCCGATCCTCTCCTCATAGCGCAAAAAGAGCGCTTTCACGGGGACAGGGTTGAGACGAATGTCCACGCCGGTCTGAAAATCATAACAAAAGGAAACGGCGCAAAACGCGCCGTCTGCTCTGCTGCGCCGCCGTCAGCCGCGATCGCGCGGTTCTTCCAGAAAGGGCATCAGCACGGAATTTTGCACATACAGGTACTCGTCCCTGATTTTCAGCCGGTCCCCGTCCTCTTCCAGATACCGCGCGCTCTTTTCCAGCGCCTTGGGAAAATCGGCGCTCAAAGCCGAGCCGAACTCCTTTTCGTACTCCGCGCGGGAAATGCCGTACTTCGTCCTCAGCCCCAGCATGACGAATTCGAATTTCGCGTCCGCTTCGGACACCTCTTCGCAGTCCACCGCGGGATAAAAGCCGGAAATGAGGCATTTCATATACTCGTCCAGGTCGAAGGTGTTGGTAAAACGCTTCCCCTGCATGAACGAACTTGCCGAGACGCCCACGCCGATATATTCCCCCCGCCGCCAATAATTGAGGTTGTGCCGGCTCTCGAAGCCCGGCTTTGCGAAATTGGAGATCTCGTACCGCTCGAATCCCCTCTCGGAAAGCAGCGCCCTGCCGTAGTCGTAAAGCTCCGCCACTTCGTCCGCGCCGGGCAGTTCGCCGTTGAGGTAATCGGTGTAAATGGGGGTGCCGTCTTCGACGGTCAACGCATACATGGATATGTGCTTCGACCCGCACGCCGCCGCCAGATCGATCGTCTTTTTCACGTCCTCTTTCGTCTGATTTTTCAGTCCCAACATGACGTCCGTGCTGAAATTTTCGCCCGAAAGCAGCTTCGTCGCGTACACGTAATCCCGCGCGGTGTGGATGCGCCCCAGATCTTCGAGCTGTTCGTCCACGGCGGTCTGCAAGCCGATCGAATAGCGGTTGATACCCGCCTCCCGATACGTCTTCACCTTGTTTTCGCCGATCGTACCGGGATTGAGTTCCAGCGTCACTTCGGCGTCTTTGGCGAGATGAAAACACTCGCGGATGCGGTTCATCGCGCCCAAAATGAGCTTAGGCGGGATGTACGAAGGGGTACCGCCGCCGAAATATACGGTGTCGAATGTGTAGTCCTTCAATTCCTGCCCCCGCATTTTGAGTTCCTTGTAAAGGCATGCCATGTACGCCTCCGCATAGCCGATTTTATCCGGCCAGGAGACGAAATCGCAATAGCTGCACTTGTGCCTGCAAAAGGGAATGTGAATATAAATGCCCGGCATATGCCCGTAAACTCCTTATCTGCTTACCGTTTTTTCCGTCTCCGGAACCCCGTCCCAGAGCCGGCTGTCCAGATCGACGACGTACCCGTCCGCCGTCTCCACGCCCTCCCCGGCGAGAAGAGCCGCCTGCACGTCGCTGCCGCCGAAGGCAAACGCGGGCGCCAGCCTCCCCTCCCGGTTGACGATCCGATGGCAGGGAATGACGCCCGGTTCGGGATTGACGTGCAGGGCATACCCGACCTGCCGCGCCATGCGGGGCGCCCCCGCCAGCGCCGCGATCTGCCCGTACGTCGCCACCTTCCCCGGCGGGACTTCCTTTACGATCGCGTACACGCGCGCAAAAAATCCGTCCGCCTTTCGTCCGTCCGTTTCTCGCGCTTTTCCCGTTCTTTCTTCTTCCTTCATCTCTCGTAAAAACGCAGAATTTCCCGCATTTCCTCCGCACTCATCGCAGACACGGGTGCCGGAAATTTCGCCGAAACCTCCCGTCCGCCCAACCGCTTTCTCAGCCAGACCACGTCCAGCCAGCGCCCGGATTTATATCCCTGTTCTTTAAATACCGCCTCTTTTTCGTAACCGATCGACTCGTGAAAGACGAGGCTGTCCGCGTTTTCGCCCGTAACGAGCGCGTACATCGTCCGATACCCCAACCGGCGGCAGATCTCCTCCACGGCGCCGACCAACCGCCCGCCGATCCCCCGACGGCGGAAATCCCTGTCGACGTACACGGAGATCTCCGCGCTCCAACGGTACGCCGCGCGGGAAAAGGCTTCGTCCGCATAGGCATAGCCCGCCACCTTCCCCTCCTCTTCGCACACGAGAAAGGGAAAGCGCGCGGAGATTTTTGTTAGCCTTTCCGCCATTTCCCCTTCGTCCGGGGGGAGGTATTCGAAGGAGACCGTCGTATTTTTTACATAATACGCATAGATGTCCGCGATCCGCCCCGCGTCCGTCCTCTGCGCCGTCCGAAGCGTTCGTCTCATACCTGCCACGTCCGTTTCAGTCCTTATTTGTTTTGAGGATCTGCATGAACACTTCGGAGGGCACCTCCACGCTGCCCACCTGCCGCATCCGCTTTTTGCCCTCTTTCTGCTTTTCGAGCAGTTTGCGCTTGCGGGTGATGTCGCCGCCGTAGCACTTGGCGAGCACGTCTTTACGCATCGCCTTGACCGTCTCGCGGGCGATGATCTTCCCGCCGACCGCCGCCTGCACGGGCACTTCGAAAAGCTGCCGGGGGATGGCGTCTTTGAGATTTTCGCACAGCGTCCGCCCCCGTTCATAAGCCCTGTCCTCAAAGACGATGATGGACAGCGCGTCGCAGATCTCGCCGTTTAAGAAGATGTCCAGCTTGACGAGTCTGGAACGCTGATACCCCGCCAATTCGTAGTCGAAGCTCGCATAGCCCTTGGTGCGGGATTTGAGCCCGTCGAAAAAGTCGTAGACGATCTCGTTGAGGGGGAGGGTATATTCCAGCTTTACCCGGCGCTCGTCGAGATAGGTCATGTTCTTGAACACCCCCCTCTTTTCCTTGCACAGATCCATGACCGGACCCATATAGTCGGGCGGGGTGTAAATTTCCGCCCTGACGATCGGCTCCTCCATGTATTCGATGTCCGAAGGATCGGGCAGGTGGGAGGGATTGTCCACGTACAGTTCGCTCCCGTCCGTCTTATGCACGAGATAGCTGACCGAAGGCGCCGTGGTGATGATGTCGAGATTGAATTCCCGCTCGATGCGCTCCTGGATGATCTCCATGTGCAGAAGGCCCAGAAAGCCGCAGCGGAAACCGAATCCGAGCGCCACCGAAGTGTCCGGCTCGAAGGTGAGGGAGGCGTCGTTGAGTTTGAGTTTCAAAATCGCCTCTTTGAGGTCGTTGAAACGGCTGCCGTCGAGAGGGTAGATGCCGCAGAACACGACGGGCTGGACCTTTTTATAGCCGGGCAGGGGCGCGGCGGCGGGGTGAATGGCGGAAGTGACCGTATCGCCGACGGCGACGTCCTGAATGGACTTGATGGAAGCGGCGAGATAGCCGACCTCCCCCGCCGCGAGTTCCGCCTTGGGGGTAAGCCCGGGCGCGAAGGCGCCCACTTCGGTGACGTCATACACGGTATCGGAGAGGAAGGTCCTGATCCTGTCCCCCACCTTCACCCTGCCGTCCATGAGGCGGATGAACAGGATGACCCCTTTGTAATTGTCGTAATAACTGTCGAAAATAAGCGCCTTCAAGGGCTTTTCCGTATCGCCGTCGGGAGCGGGGAAATACTGTACGATCGCTTCGAGCAGCTCGTCGATGTTCGTCCCGTCCTTGGCGGAAACGCAGGGCGCATAGCTCGCGTCCAGACCGATGACCTCTTCGATCTCCTTTTTCGCTTCGTCGATGCGGGCGCTGGGGAGGTCGATCTTGTTGATGACGGGCAGAATTTCGAGGTTGTTTTCGAGCGCCAGATAGACGTTGGCAAGCGTCTGCGCCTCCACCCCCTGGGTCGCGTCCACGACGAGAATCGCCCCTTCGCACGCCGCCAGCGACCGGCTGACTTCGTAGGTGAAGTCCACGTGCCCCGGCGTGTCGATGAGGTTGAATTCGTATTCCTTTCCGTCGCGGGCGGTGTAGTACATGCGCACGGGGGTGAGTTTGATGGTGATGCCGCGCTCCCGTTCGATGTCCATGCTGTCGAGAAGCTGATCCTCCATGTCCCGCTTGGAGACCTGACCGGTGCGCTCGATCAGCCTGTCCGCGAGCGTCGATTTGCCGTGGTCGATGTGCGCGATGATGCAGAAATTTCTGAGATAAGGATTGGGTTTTGCCATAATATTTTCCGAAGATCAGGCGTCCGGACCGCGTCGGGCGCCGCAATGAAGTCAGACGTCGTAATGAAAGAGCTCTACAAATTCGCGGAGGGCATAGGAGATCTGCGCGTTTTTGGGCAGCACCATGCCGACCGCACGGGCGGGCAGGGGAGGATCCGTTTTGATTTCGTACAGGGACTTGTCCGCGAGCCTGTGCAGGGCGTATTCGCGCGGCATGCAGCCCACCCCCATTCCCCGGATGACCAGCCTCTTCATGAGATCCCAGCTGCCGATCTCGATGGAGGGACGCAGATCGATGCCGAGATTTTGCAGAAAACCATTCAGCGAACGCCGCGCGACGGTGCCCTGTTCGAGCAGGATGAGGGGGTATTCCTGCAATCTGGAAAGCGGGATCGTCCCCTCCGTCAGTTCGATGTGTTTTTCGTTGGTGATGAAGACGTCCGTCAGCCGCATGCAGTCGCCGTATACGCTCAGTTCGGGATCGAGATCGATGGGCAGATTGACGAAACACACGTCGCAGCGGTTGGCTTTGAGCGCTTCCAGCGTGCGCGGGGAGAGGTCGGAAATGAGTTCTATCTTCACCGCCGGGAATTTCTCGTGATACTCCACGATCTTGTCCGCGAGAAAATATTCGAAAATCATGTCCGACGCGCCGATGCGGATGGTGCCCGTCGCGGAGGTATTGAGCTGTTCGATCATGTTTTCCGCCTCCTCGATGAGGCGCAGCGCCTGTTCCACCCGCGAAAAGATGAGTTTGCCGCCCTGCGCCGAAAGTTCCATTCCCCGATGGGTACGGTTGAACAGGGAAATGCCCAGCTGATTTTCCAGCTGTTTGACCGACTGCGAAACCGCCGGCTGGGAGATGTACAATTCCTCCGCCGCCTTGGTCAGGCTGCCGCATTTTGCCACCGTGTAAAACACCCTGTAAAGCTCTAAATTTGCCATCGCTGCACCTCTTTTCCCGTTTTTTCCTAAGCGGCAGGTCCGCCCGCCGTCATTTCGTCATTTTCCTACGCAGAATTTCGAAAAGATCTCTTCGATCACCGCTTCGGACGCCGTTTCCCCCGTGATTTCGCCCAGCGTCTCCCACGCTTCGGTCATGTCGGCGGCGACCAGTTCGAGCGGGCGGACGCCGCACCCCTCTTCCGCGCGCAAAAGCGCCTCCCGCGCCTTTACGAGCGCCTTGAAATGCCTCTCTTCCACGAGAAACGCCGCGTCTTCGCTGCGCGCACCGAATCCCTTTTCGTAGAGGATCTCCCGGAGTTTTTCCATCCCCTCCCCCGTCAGCGCCGAGACCGCCGCGTCCGTCCCCGGAGGCGCCTCACCCCCCAGATCCGCCTTGTTGAACAGGCGGACGAGCGGCTTGTCCCCGATGAGTGAAAAGAGCCGTGCGTCCTCCCCTGCCCCCTCCGTTTCGTCGGAAACCAGCACGACGATATCGGCGGAACGGACGATGTTTTCCGCCCGCTCGATGCCGATCGCCTCGATTTTATCCCCGCTTTCGCGGATACCGGCGGTGTCGTACAGATTAAACCGCACGCCGCCGATCTCGATCGTCCCCTCCACGGCGTCGCGGGTCGTCCCCGCGACGTCGGACACGATCGCCTTTTCGTAGCCCAGAAGCCTGTTCAGAAGAGAACTTTTCCCCGTATTCGGCTTGCCGCAGAGGGCGACCGTCACGCCCGATTTAACCTTTTTCCCCTGCCCGTATCCCGAGGCGAGCGCCGAGATCTCCGCGCGGATCTTTCCGAGCGCGGGGCGGAGCTCTTCCGCCGTCCGCTCTTCGAGATCCTCTTCGGGATAGTCCGCGGCGGCGTCCGCGCCCGCGAGCAGTTCTTTCAGCTCGTCCTGGCAGGCGCGCACCTTCCCCGTCAGCGTTTCGCTGTACAGAAGATACCCCGCGCGCACCTCCGCGTCCGACTCCCCGTTGATCATGTCCGCCAGCCCTTCGGCGGACGCCAGGGACAATTTGCCATTCAGAAAGGCGCGGCGGGTAAACTCCCCCCGTTCCGCCCCGCGGGCGCCGAGCGCGAAACAGCGTTTCAGAATGCCCCGGGCGACGTTTTCGCCGCCGTGGCACTGGAACTCCGCCACGTCCTCCCCCGTGTAGCTGTGCGGGGCGCGGAAAAACACGCAGAGCCCGTAATCGGAAAACCCTTCCGCCGCGATCTGTCCGGGATACAGCCGATAGGGCGCAAAGTCCCGCACCGCCCTTTTTCCGGCGGGCGAAAACATCTTTTCCGCGATCGCAAAGGCGTCCTTTCCGCTCATCCGCACGATTGCGACGCCCCCTTTTCCCGGCGGCGTGGCAATCGCCGCAATCGTCTCTTCCGGCATTTCTACTCCTTCTTTCCCGTTTTGGGGCTATAACCCCCGTTTATAATATATCCTATTATATCACACCGCACGGGCGCTGTAAACCGTTTTCCACCCCGATTGCAGAAAAAAGGACGGAAATTATAACTTTCGCTTATTTCCGTCCCCTTTCCTTTCACGGCGGGCAAAATTCAGTTGAACAAATCGTCGTCGTCCTTGTTTTCCTTTTTGTCCCCCTTTCCGGACGCGTCCGTCCCCGACGACGCCCCGGGCGCAAATTCGGCAAAGGGATCGTCGGCGGCGCTCCCGCTCTGTCCGGGCGTTCCGTTCCCGCTCTGCCCGTACGGTCCCTGATTATAAGGTCCCTGATTATAAGGTCCCTGATTATAAGGTCCCTGATTGTACGGACCTTGATTGTACGGTCCCTGGTTGTAGGGGCCCTGGTTTCCCGAATTATACGGGCCGCCGTAAGGACCATAGGGGCCGTAGGGATTGCGGCGCATGTACTCCTCCCGTTTGGCGCGCATATACGCTTCGTAGTCGATCGCCTTATTGTTCCGAAGCACGAACACGACGATATAGCGGGATACGGGCAGGAACAGCCCCACCCACGAGAGGATGAGATAGCCCTTCGCATAATATTTTTTATACAGCCCGGTGAGGAGGATAAACAGCAGGATCACATAGATGAGTTCGACGATGCCGCCGAGAAGGTCGCCGATCATATAGAAATTGCGGACAAAATTGCCGAAACCGGTCAGCCCCACCCAATCGGCGCTGCCGAATTCGTCTATGACGATCGCGTCGCGGTAGACGGTGAAAAGGAGGATCTGCGCGGCGACGAGCGCGGCGACATAGAGGGTGGACAGGACGGACGCGAGCATGGCATACAGCCCCGACCGCTTCATCTTTCTGCCGAAAATGCTGCAAGTCCCCGCGAGTTTTCCCATGAGTATCAGATCGGCAAACGGGACGAACGCCAGCCATTTGTTTTTCAGCCCCGCCTTTTTTGCCATCGTAAACAACCCGACGCCCTGCAGGATGAACAGCGCCAGCCATACGGCGGCCGCGATCGGCAGAGAGACGATCAGAATCCGCGCCATCGAGTCCACCGCGATGCCGCCCTCCGAACTGCCGAAAAGGACTCCGAAATTCGAAATCAAAATATAAATCGCATAAAATTCCATATCTGCTCCCGGCGCCTCCGGCGCCCGTGGCCGCCCGCAAAGGCGGCGTCACACAAATCAGACAAAATAGAAAGACAATATAAACATCGCCGTTCCCAACAGCAATCCCGCCGTGAGCAGGATGGCGGCGGGCCGCAGTTTCGCCTCCGCATTCATCCGCCTGCGGGAATTTCCCGAAAGATACACGCGGCGGGGCTCCGCGGCGGGAGAAAGTTCCCCGCACGCATACCAGGGGCATTCGGCGATCTGCGTCCCCGAAACGGGGTCTTCTTCGACGAACGCCGCGCGGATGTCCCCCCGCGAATGTTCGGGGGCGCGCTGCATATGCAGCATGCGCCGTCCGAAATACAGGACGCCCGCGACCGCGCACACGCAGCCGATGAGGGCCGCCATGATCGAAATGACCGCGAGATATGCCTCCGGCGTGTCGCCCTGAGAACGGATGACCGCCTCCGGAATCTTCCCCCACGCCGCAAAAAAGCCGCAGGCGAAATTCGCCGCCATGCCCACGAAGAGGTTTTTCGTTTCCAAAACCAGCCAGGCGACGGCGAGCGCGGCGAGAAAGCGGACGACGGTCTGGTGATAAGGCGCATACGCCAGGGCATACAGCAGGGAAGAGATCACCGCGGCGGGCACTTTTCCGTATTGGAGAAGCCCGCGCATGATCACCCCCCGGAAGAGCAGTTCGTCGAGAATGGCGGGCAGCATGGGAACGAGCAGGAAAAGAAAGACGAAGCGCCATTCCCTCCCCCCTTCCGACAGAGCGGGCACGGGAAGATCGATATCCGGGAGCACCGCCCCGAATGCGGCGCCCGCATTCTCCAATGCCCTGCCGAGCGGCGCGAGCAGAGCCGAAACGCCGAACATCAGCACGATCGCCATGAGGCATTCCATGCCGCAACCCCGCCGCGCGAGAAAGCCGCCGCCGTTCATCGGTTTCGATCCCGCGACCGCGCACAGGACGACGATGAGCACGGTCAGTCCCAAAGCGACCGCAGCCGTTTCCAGGCTGTAAAACAGCCCCGCGTCCACCGCCGTGCGGCGGGAAAAAACTGCGGTGACCGCAAACAGAGTCAGAAAGCGCACCGCCCAATACGCGAGATATGCCGCGCCGGCGTGCACCGCGTTGAAATTGTTGGGATTGTAGTACTTTTTCCCGTTCATCGCAACCCTGCCCCTCCGTAATCGACATCTATAAGCATAAGTCCCTTGGCAGGCATCGTCCTGCCGAGCAGTTCTCTCCTGCCCGTTTCAAACGCCTCCTGAAGACTTTCCCGGCTCCTTTTGCCCCGGGCGAGATCGAGGATCTCCCCCGTCATCGTCCGCACCATGTTATATAAAAAACCGTTCCCGGTGACGTATATCCGGATGTCCCGGCTGCCGAGCGACATCCCCTCTTCCACCCGCACCGAATACACCGTGCGGACGGTGGTCTTTGCGGACGATCCGGAGGCGCAGAACGCCTTGAAATCGTGCGTGCCTTCCAGAAGCGCCGCCGCTTCCCGCAGCCTGTCCGCTCCCGGCGCGTCTTCCAACCGCACGGCATACCGCTCTTTGAGGGGCATTTCGCGCGCCGAGACGTACAGGGAATAGCAGTAGGTCTTTCTCTTGGCGGAGCGGCTGCAATCGAAATCGGAGGGCACAGACCTGCCCGAAAGCACCTTCACGTCGGGAGGCAGAATCGGGTTGAGCAAGTCGGGCAGTTTTTCGGGCGGGATCGTAAGCCCCTCCGCGTCGAAGTGACAGGGCTGCGCGGCGGCGTGCACCCCCGCGTCCGTCCTGCCGCTCGCCGTGACGCGGCAATTTATTCCCAGCCCCCCTTCCAGCGCCCCTTCCAGCACTTCCTGCACGGAGAGCGCATTCTTCTGCCTCTGCCACCCGGAAAAGCGGGTGCCGTCATAGGCGATGATGAGAAGATAGCGCATACAAAAACCTCCCTACGGGAAAAATGCCGGAACGCCGAAAAAACAGAAAATCGGAAAACCCCGATCAGATGAGCGCGGGCAGGCATATCCGCAGGGCGATGACGCCGCCGAGCAGCGCCGCGCCGAGCAGGAACGCCCACAGATCGCGCAGGGCAAAGGTGAGCTTTTTATACTTGGTGCGCACTTTGCTGCCCGAATAGCAGCGCGCGTCCATCGCGTCGCCCAGTTCGTCCGCACGCCGGAAGGCGCTGACGAGCAGCGGGATGAGCACGGGGATGACCGCCTTCACCCGCTTGATCGGCCCGCCCGTCTCGAAATCGGCGCCCCGCGCCTTCTGCGCGTTCATGATGCGCCCCGTCTCGTCCGAAAGGATGGGGATAAAGCGCAGGGCGATGGACATGATGAGGGCGAGTTCGTGGACGGGGAAACGGACGAGTTTCAAAGGATACAGCAGACTTTCCAATCCGTCCGTCAGGGACACGGGGGTGGTCGTCATCGTCAGGATCGCCGACCCGGTGACCAGAAGGAAGAGCCGGGAGGCGAGAAAGATGGTATAAAACACCCCTTCGCGAGTGATCTTGATAAATTTCCACTGCCACAGCACCGTCTCTCCCGAATAGAAGAAAAGGTTCAGAACCGCCGTGAACACGAGCAGGAAGATGACGCCGCGCACCGAGCGGAGCAGGCTCCCGAAAGGCACTTTGGAAAGGAGGGCGATAAACAGGAACACGGCGGCGCACGCCGCGAGCCCGTAAAAGTTCTTGGCGGTGAAAATCGCCGCGATGTACACGATGAGAAAGAGGATCTTCGTCCGCGGATCGCACCGATGCACGGGGGACTGTGCGGGATAGTACTGTCCGAAGGTCACGTCACGCATTGTCCTGCCCTCCCGCGTTATCCGCCGCACTCTCCGCCGCACTCTCCGCGCCGACGCCCGCGTATTCCAGCGTCCTTTTCACGAAATCCGCCGCCGTGAAATCGGAACGGATATGCACCCCGCCCCGGGCGAGACACTCGGTGATCTTTGCCGTAAAGGGCACGTCCAGCCCGAGCGCCGCCAATTCCTCCCCGCGGCGGAAGAGCGCCGCCGGCGCCTCTTCCATGACCACTTTTCCGTCCGAAAACACCGCCGCCCGCGTGCAGTTCTCGGAGATCTCATCCATATCATGCGACACGATTATGACGGTTTTACACCACTCTTCGTGAATTTTGTGCAAAAGCTGCATGATTTCTTTCTTTCCGAGCGGATCCAGCCCCGCCGCCGGCTCGTCCAGGACGAGAATTTCCGGCTTGGTGACGATGACCCCGGCGATCGCGACCCGCCGCCGCTGTCCGCCCGAAAGTTCGAAGGGAGAACGGTCTTTGACCTCTTCGTAATCGAGCCCCACCCGCTCGATCGCCGCGCGCACCGCCTCTTCCGTCTCCGCCTCCGTCAGCCCGTCTCGGAAATTTTTCAGGCCGAAGGCGACGTCCGCCGCCACCGTCTCGGCAAAGAGTTGGTATTCCGGATACTGGAACACCATCCCCACCTTGCCGCGCAGGGCGCGGAAGTCCGTCGTCTTGTCCGTCAGGTCGAACCCGTCCACTTTCAGGACGGCGGCGGGCGGCAGGGGCTGTCCCTTTTTCGGCTTCTTTTTCTTGTACTTTTTCCGGGCGGTCGGGAGCTTCAACAAGGCATCCAGGTATTGGACGAACGTCGATTTCCCGCTGCCCGTGTGCCCGATGATCCCGAAAAATTCCCCCGCCGCCACGTCGATGTCCACGCCGAGCAGCGCCGGCGTCTCGAAGGGGGAACCGGGATTGTAGATATGGACGAGATTCCGGCAGCAGACGCTCCCCTGCCCCCCGTCTCCGCATACGGGCGCGGCAGTTTCCGCCGCCTGCGGAGCATCTTTTCCGGCGTCCGGGATATCCGCGCCGCGCGCCGGCAGAACGCCGAGCAATTCGCCGGCGACCTCTTCGGGCGTCAGGGCGTCGCCGATGTCGATCCCCCCGCGGCGGAGGGCGCGGCAGAGGGCGACGGGACGGGGCAGCGCCAGGTTGAAGGTCTCCAACTCCTCTTCCCGGCAGAGGATATCGGAGGGCTTGCCCTGCATGACGATTTCCCCGCGGTTCATCACGATCGCCCGATCGGCGAGCATCGCCTCTTCGGGAAAGTGGGTGATGAGGAGAACGGTGATCCCCCGTTCTTTATTCAGCCGCTGCACGACGTCCGTGACCTCTTTCCTGCCCCGCGGGTCGAGCATGGCGGTGGATTCGTCCAAAATCATGATTTTGGGCAGCAGCGCCAGGACGCCCGCGATGGCGATGCGCTGTTTCTGCCCGCCCGAGAGCCGGGCGGGCGAAGAATTCCTGTATGCGGACATGCCCACGGCGTCGAGGGCAAAATCGATGCGCTTTCCGATCTCTTCGCGGGGCACCCCGATGTTTTCGGGACCGAAGGCGATGTCGTCTTCGACGATGGACGCCACCGTCTGATTGTCGGGGTTCTGAAAGACGATGCCGACGTTTTTGCGGATGTCGAAGAGCTTTTTGGGATCCCCCGCGTCCATGCCGAGCACGGTGATCTTCCCCGACGACGGGGACAAAAGCCCGTTGGTCAGGCGCGCCAGCGTGGATTTGCCGCTCCCGTTGTGCCCCAAAACGGCGACGAATTCCCCTTCCTCCACGGAAAGGCTGACGCCGCTCAGAGCGAAGGAGCCCTTTTCGTCCTCTCCTTCGTCATATGAAAAATATACGTTTTCGAATTTAATGGCTTCCATTCTCTTTATCGTTTCCGCCCGCCCGCAGCCGCAGGGGCGGGACACCTGTGTATCCGTTCTTCCGTTTCCGCATTATGGCATTATAAATATACCTTATTATTATAGCAAATTTTTCAGCCGATTACAACGAAAAACAATGAAAATGCGGTGAAATTATCCGTTCGTCCGCTAAAATTTTCCATCCGCCTCCCGACAGCCGCTGTCTCTGCTCCCTTTACCCGATTTTTTCTGCCGTCAAACGCCCGAAGGAAAAATTTTTGGGCGTTTTGAAACAAATTCTTTTGATTTTTTGCCTCTCGGGCATTGACTTATGCGGAAAAAAAAAGTATAATATTGAATGGACAGAGAGGAACGGCAGAACATTCCGCCCCGGGCGGAGTGTTTTGCCGCGCCTGAATAACGATATTTATATAAACGGAGGCTTTTCGATGAAAAAAATGACCATCGACGGCAATACCGCCGCTTCGCACGTCGCGTATGCGTTTTCGGAAGTTGCCGCCATCTACCCCATCACCCCTTCTTCTCCGATGGCGGAATCCGCCGACGAATGGGCGACCGCGGGTCGCACCAACATGTGGGGACAGAAGCTGAAGATCGCGGAGATGCAGTCGGAAGGCGGCGCGGCAGGCGCCGTGCACGGCTCCCTTTCCGCCGGCGCGCTGACCACCACCTACACCGCGTCGCAGGGACTTCTGCTCATGATCCCCAACATGTACAAGATCTCGGGCGAACTTCTGCCCATGGTCATGCACGTATCGGCGCGCGCACTGGCGGCGCACTCCCTCAACATCTTCGGCGATCATTCGGACGTGATGGCTTGCCGCCAGACGGGCTTTGCGATGCTCGCGTCCTCTTCCGTCCAGGAAGTCATGGATCTTTCGCTGGTGGCGCACCTTTCCACGCTGAAATCCAGCGTTCCCTTCCTGCACTTCTTCGACGGCTTCCGCACCTCGCACGAATATTCCAAGATCGACGGATTCGACGACGCGGACAACTATGCGGAGATCAAGGCGATCTTCGATAAGCTGGGCATGCAGGAATACGTGGACAAGTTCAAGGCGCGCGCCCTGAACCCCGAACATCCCATCCAGAAGGGCACCGCGCAGAACGGCGACACCTACTTCCAGAACCGCGAGACGGCGAATTCCTATTACGCCGCCGTGCCCGGCATCGTCTCCGAGATGATGAAGGTCGTGTCCGAATACACGGGCAGGGAATATCACCTCTTCGACTACGTCGGCGCGCCCGATGCGGAAGAAGTCATCGTCGTCATGGGCTCGGGCGCCGAGACCATCGAAGAATCCATCAACAAGCTCAACGCGCAGGGCAAGAAATACGGCGTCCTCAAAGTCCGCCTGTACCGCCCCTTCGACGCGACGGCGTTCGTGGACGCGATCCCCGCTTCCTGCAAAAAGCTCGCCGTGCTCGACAGGACGAAGGAACCCGGCTCTCTCGGCGAGCCCCTCTATCTCGACGTGTGCGCGGCGCTTCTCGAAAAGGGCCGCACGGGCATCAAGGTGTACGGCGGCAGATACGGTCTCGGTTCCAAGGAATTCACCCCGACCATGGTGCTGTCCGTCTATAAAAATCTCGAACAGAAAGCGCCGAAAAACCACTTCACGGTGGGCATTTACGAAGACGTCACCAACTCCTCTCTCGATTTCTCGGAGAAGTTCGACGCGGCGCCCGCCGGCTCCACTTCCTGCAAGTTCTACGGTCTCGGCTCGGACGGCACGGTCGGCTCCAACAAGAACACCGTCAAGATCATCGGCGACCACACCGACAAGTACGTGCAGGCGTATTTCTTCTATGACTCCAAGAAGTCGGGCGGCATCACCGTCTCCCATCTCCGCTTCGGGAACAAGCCCATCCAGTCGGAATACCTCATCGACGCGGCGGACTTCATCGCCTGCCACAACCCTTCGTACGTGACCCGTTACGACATGGTGTCCGACCTGAAAGAGGGCGGCTCCTTCCTGCTCAACTGCGAATGGACGACGCTGGAAGCGCTCGAAAAGGAACTTCCCGCGAAGATGAAGAATCTGCTCGCGAAGAAGCACGCCAACCTCTATGTGATCGACGCGATCAGAATCGCGGGCGAGCTGGGGCTGCGCGGCAAGACGTCCACCATCCTGCAATCGGCGTTCTTCTGCATCAACCGCCAGATCATGCCCTATGAGAGCGACAACCCCGACGACAAGAACACCGCCGTGGCGCTCATGAAGTACATGGCGTACAAGTCCTTCTCGCGCAAGGGCGACGCGGTCGTGCAGATGAACTACAAGGCGATCGACTCCGCGAAGGCGAATCTCGTCAAGATCGACATCCCCGCCTCCTGGGCGACCACGACGGAAGGCGCGGAGATGGTCAAACTCGCGGACAACGAATATTTCAAGAACGTCGTCGCGCCCATCCTGGCGCTGGAAGGGGACAAGCTGCCCTCCTCCGCGTTCAACGCCGACGGCTCCGTTCCCACCGGGACGACCAAATACGAGAAACGCGGCGTCGCCGTCCTCGTCCCCGAATGGAACATCGACAAGTGCATCCAGTGCGCGCAGTGCTCCTTCGTCTGCCCGCACGCGACCATCCGTCCCTATCTCGTGGCGGAAGGCGAAAAAGTCCCCGCCGATTTCAAGGCGAAGCCCGCTTTGCAGGCGAAGGGATATAACTTCCGCATCCAGGTGTCCCCGCTCGACTGCATGGGCTGCGGCGTCTGCGCGGACATCTGCCCCGTCAATCAGAAAGCGGCAAACGACGCCGCCAAGAACGGCACGAAGGTCGATCCCGCGGCGCGCGCCCTCAACATGGTGCCCCTCGAAACGATCGCCGGACGGGAAGCGGCAAATTGGGAATTCGCCCAGACCCTGCCCGAAGCGCCCAAGGAAGTCACGGCGAAGTTTGCGGACGTCAAGAAATCGCAGTTCTCTCAGCCCCTGTTCGAGTTCTCGGGCGCCTGCGCGGGCTGCGGCGAAACGCCTTATATCAAGGTGCTCACCCAGCTGTTCGGCGACCGCATGATCATCGCCAACGCGACGGGCTGCTCCTCCATCTACGGCGGCTCCTCCCCCACCTGCCCCTACACGACCAACAAGGAAGGCCACGGTCCCGCCTGGGCGAACTCCCTGTTCGAGGACAACGCGGAATACGGCTACGGCATGAATCTCGCCTATAAAGCCCGCCGCAATGCCCTGAAAGACAAGGTGGCGGAGCTTGCCGAAAAGTGGTCGGATTACGCGGAAGGCAAAGCGGCCTGCGAAGCCTGGATCTCGGGCATGGACGACGCCGAAAAGAGCAAAGAGGCGTCGGCGGCGCTCGTCAAGTGCCTGGAAGGCTGCAAGGACTGCGGCTGCGGCGCGGACGAACTCGTCTCCGAAATCTATAAGGAAAAGGATTGCCTCGTCAAGAAGTCTTTCTGGATCATCGGCGGCGACGGCTGGGCGTACGACATCGGCTACGGCGGACTCGACCACGTCATCGCGTCGGGCGAAGACGTCAACATTCTCGTCCTGGATACCGAAGTGTATTCCAACACGGGCGGACAGGCGTCCAAATCCACCCCGATCGCGGCAGTCGCGAAATTCGCCGCCGGCGGCAAGCGGGTCAAGAAGAAGGATCTCGGCATGATCGCCGCCACCTACGGCTACGTATACGTGGCGCAGTGCTCGATGGGTTCGGACAAGGCGCAGTTCGTCAAGGCGCTCAAAGAGGCGGAAGCCTATCACGGACCTTCCCTCATCATCTGCTATGCCCCCTGCATCAACCACGGCATCAACATGGGCAGATCGCAGACGGAGGAAAAGAACGCCGTCGACTGCGGTTATTGGCAGTTGTTCCGTTACAATCCCATCGTCGCGGCGGAGGGCGGCAATCCTTTCACGCTCGACTCCAAGGATCCCACGGGCGACTACCAGGCATTCCTGCAGGGCGAAGTCCGCTATGCGTCCCTGAAAAAGACGGAACCCGCGCTCGCCGAAGAGCTGTACAAAGAGACGGAAGAGGCGTCCAGAGAACGCCTTGCCGGCTACAAGAAGATGGCGGGAAAATAATCTGACGAAAAAACAATTCTGACATTTTCCCCTTTTCCCCCCCCCGTCCGGATTCCCGGGCGGGGGATTTTTTGCGCCTTTCACCCGTTCGGGTCTTGACAATCTCCGCGAAATGCAGTATAATAGACACATACTTTTGCAAGGAGAAAACAAATCATGCCGGAAATCGTCGCGCGCAGGCAGTTCGATCCCCTTTACATCTGGCTGGACACCGCCTTTCTCGTCCTGTTTGCCGCGCTGCTGCTTTTCAGGAAAAAATACATGACCGTGATCGTCGGGCTCGTTTTCGGCGTCATCTATATGCTCGTCGATTACGGCATCTTCCACCTGCTCTGCCATTCCCGGGAAATCTTCAACGGATACAGCCTGTTCTGGGTGCTGCTCTGGATGTCGATGAGTTACGGATTCACCAACTTCGCCTGGATATGGCTGTGGATCTCCAAGGACAAAAACCTCTTCGAATGGTCCCTCCTCATTCTCGGCTGGTGGTTCTGCTGCCCGCTGCTCACCGACACGTTTGCCTCCGGCAACGCCGCCCCCGTCATCATCCAGCGCACGACGGGCGCCTACCACGGCTATATGGCGGCAATCCTCTTCGTCGGCTATCTCGGCGCCATCGTATGGAACATCACCCGGAAAGAACGGGAGGAACGCGTTTGCATCCCCCGCCTGCTCGCGATCGGCATTCTCGTGCAGCTCGGCTGGGAAACCGCCCTCCTTCTCGGCGGGATCCGCAGCGCGGGGTTCGAGAGCGGCGCCGACAAGCTCCTCACGCTCGTCGTCAATTCCCTGCTCGAAACGAATCTGGGAATGCCCTACATCTACGCCATTTTCATCGCCTTCTCGGCAAAGTTCACCGAACGGCTGAAACGGCGCACCCTTCCCCTCTCCTTTACCGAACGGCTTCGGGAAAACAACCGCGAAAAAGTGCGCACGGGCGGGGGAGAATATCTCGGAAACTGAGCGTTCGTCTCAACCCTGCCCCCTTCTTTTGCCGATAAAGTACCAGCAAAAAAGCGCCGTCCGAAACCGGGCGGCGCCTTCTTTTTTATGGGGTCAGACCTGCGTCAGACCGTAACCGTGCGGATGTTTTCTTCGCGGACATCCGTCGTGAATCCGTCGTCGTCGTACAGCTCGTACGTCGTCTTTCCGTCGGCGTATTTGATCCAGAGCAGATGCTCTTCGTCCAACGCCGCGACGTTTTTGGCGGGCTTTGCGAGCGGGATCGCCTTCCCCTTCGCGACGAAGAACACAACTTCGCCGAAGCCCATTTCCACATAATGATCCCCTTTCGGGAGAATTTCCTCCGTATAATCGGACACGGAACGCATCCGGACCATCTTCATGTCTTCGGGCAGATAGACGTTTCTGCCCCTGGTATTCTGACGGTAGACGGGGGCGATCATGATGCTGCCGCCGACGAACATCTGGTCTTCCGTCTCTTTGGCGCGTTCGTCGTCCGGATACAAAAATCCGAGCGGGGTGTACATGAGTTCGTCCCGCAGCGCGCTCTTGACAAATTCGCTGTACAGGTAAGGGACGAGCGAATAACGCATGTCGAGCAGATTCTTGAACGCCTGTCTGTTCCCGAAGCGATAATATTCCTGCCGGCGGCTGCCGAAGGTGCAGTGATTGCGCATCAGCGGCACGAACGCGCCGAGCGCCGTCCAGCGGAGAAGCAGATCTTCCGTCGTATCCTGTCCGAATCCGCCGATGTCCGCCCCGACGTAGAGGAAGCCGCACATATTGAGGGAGGGAAGCATTTTCAGATTGAGCAGCAGATGATCCCAGCGGGAGGCGTTGTCCCCCGTCCAGATCCCGCCGTAGCGGTGCATGCCGATGTGCGAAGAACGGGAATAGATAAGCGTCCGCTTGTCCTTGTCGTATTTGCCGAAATATTCGGACGCGGCGCGCACCATGTTGTAGCCGTAGAGGTTATGCACCTCTTTGTGGCTGACCTTCCCGCCTTCCGTCTCGTGGTAGAAAGAGGCGTAGTCGTCGGCGTTGTTGGCGAGCCGCGCGACCGAACCGGTAATGCTCCAGAATTCGGTGAGGGAGAGATTTTTCCCCTCCTTTTCCGCGATGCCGCGGATGGTCCTTGCGAGACTGTCCTTGCTGTAAAAGAGGGAAGGCTCGTTCATGTCGTTCCAGAAACCTTCGATGCCGCAGTCGAGCAAAACGCGGTACTTTTCGCCGAACCAGGCGCGCGCCTCGGGCGAGAGGAAATCGGGCAGAGCGGAATCGCCCGGCCACACGCCGACGATGAAGGGCTTTCCGTCCTTATCCTTGCAGAAATACCCCCCTTTGCACCCCTCTTCGTACACGGAATACCCGTCCTCCGCCTTGACGGCGGCGTCGATGATGGGGATCAGGCGGATACCGCGCGCCTTCATCTCCCGCACGAAGGCGGGAAAATCGGGAAAGCGCTCGCCGTTGATCGTAAAGTCCTTGTAATTCTCCATGTAATCGATATCCAGAACGATCATATCGACGGGAAAACCGCATTTCCCGTACTCGTCGGCGACCTCGCGGACGTCCGTCTCGTTCATGTATCCCCAGCGGGACTGCGCGAAGCCGAAGGCGAATTTGGGCGGGATATAGCTGCGCCCGATCATCTTGCGGAAGGTGCGGATCACGTCGAGGACGCTCTCCCCTTCGATGATGTACAGCCCGAAATCCCTGCCGCAGAAAATCGCCATTTCGCCGCGCGTCGTATAGTCGATGTCGTACACGACCTTGCCGGGGCTGTCGACAAACACGCCGAATTTCTCCTTGCCGTCCACGACGAGAAAATTGTGCGAAGCGTACAGGCTCTGCCTGTTCTCGTGGATTTCCGGATCGTCCATGTTCCAGCTCGCATATACCCAGCCCCGCTTGTCGATGCCGCGCACCTGCTCGCCCAGCCCGTACACCCTGTCCTCTTCGGAGAGGGCATAGCGGAAAACTTCGCCCGTCTCGTCCTGGGAGCGCAGCAGATAGGGCGCTTCCCCGGCGGATACGGGGATATCCGCGACGACGGAATCCGTCCTGAAAGGATGTCCGAAAAGATATTTATGGATGTTCTCTCGTTTCTGTGCCATTGTTTTGTAATTCCTTTTGATTGTTCTTCCCGTATTCCGTACTAAATATTCAGTTCTTATGCACTTTCAGCCGCGCGCCGCCCGCCTGCATGGACTCCTCCGCGCGGATGCCCATGAGGTGGCTCTCGACGGAAGCGGCGAGAGAGGTGGGGTTATCCCCTTCCCCGGTCAGCACCCGATACAATTCGTTCACCAGACCGGTATCCCCGCCGCCGTGGCCGTACCCCCCTTCCACGAGTTTACTGATGGCGATGTTCTCCCGATCCTTGCCGAAAATGCCCACTTCGATGACGTTTTTCTGCTCGTCGAGAACGATTTCGCCCTCCGTGCCGAAAAAGCGGATGAGGCGGCCGCAGTCCTGCGTGAACGCCATCATCGTCAGCGTCGCGTTGACGCCGTTTTTGAAAGTCAGAGAGACGTGCTGATGATCGACCACGTCGTTGTCGCAGGCAAAGACGCACCTGCCGTAATTGCCCGTTTCGAGCGCCTTCATGATCTTTTCCTTCGTCAGGGGGAAATCCTGCGTGAGGATGTTGATGGGCCAGATATTTTCCGGACAGCCGCTCCGCTCCCACGAATCGACGTACGCCTTCACCGCCGAATAGGGACAGGTGCGCTCGTACTTGCATTCCGTGCACCGTCTGGCGGCGCCCTCCGGCGCGTTTTCCGGCTTGAAATAGGTGAGCGCCCCCACCGAAGAGACGGTGTCGCAGGCGGACTTCGCATACCACTGCAACAGGTCGAGATCGTGGCAGCACTTGGCGAGAATCATGGGCGCGGCGACCTTATAATTCCGCCAATTCCCGCGCGTATAGCTGTGCGCATAGTGCCAGTACGCCACCTGTTCGAGCGCCTGAATTTCGACCAGCCTGCCGATCGTGCCGCTTCCGATCATGTCGTACACCTTCCGATAGGCGGGCGCATAGCGCAGAACGTGGCAGACGAGTACCTTCCCGCCGTATTTCTTCTGCGCGGCGAGAAGTTCTTCGCACTCCGATTCCTTGTCCGAAACGGGCTTTTCGAGCAGCACGTCGTAGCCGAGTTCGAGCGCCTTCACGCATTCCCGGACGTGGTCTCTGTCGAGTGTGGCGATGATGAGCAGATCCGCCCGCTTCTCCCGGAAAAATACCTCTTCGTCGGAAAAGCGGTGCGCTTCGTCCACGCAGAACTGTTCTCCGTACGTCTGGAGCTTGGCTGTGTTCACGTCGCAGAGCGCGACGATTTTATACTCTTCCTTCCTGTCGTACATCAGGCGCCCGTAAGATTCCGCGCCCCTGCCCCCGCAGCCGAGTACCGCCACGGTAAAAACCTTTTTGCTCATAATTTTTTTCAAAAGCTCCTTCGTTTTCGATTTTTTCGTCCTGACTTATGCGTTCATCTTGAAGGTCATGTTGTTTTCGAACACCTGCACATAATTTTTCGTGATCTCCTGCGGACGGGTGATCGCGCCGCCGATGACGATGTGATCGATGCCCGTGTCGAGAACCTGCGAGAGCGCTTCGTACGAATGAATGCCCCCTTCCGCGATGATCTTCGCCTTCCTGATCCCCGATTGCAGTTTTTTCAGAAATTCGATGTCGGGGATCTGAATGCCCTCCGTCTCCGCGGTGTAGCTGCGCATCGTCGAAGAGATGTAGTCAAATCCCAGCCTCTCCGCCTCTTCCGCCTCTTCGTAGGTGGCGATGTCGGCAACGATGGCCTTTTCCGAATTGTCGCGGATATAGGCGACGAGATCGGCGAGCTTTTCCCCGTTGTGCCGGGGACGGGCGGTGGCGTCGAGCGCGATAAAATCGCATTTTGACCGGATCAGCGCCTTCACCTCTTTGAGTGTGGGCGTGATATAGACGGGCGTGCCTTCGTACACCTGCTTGATCAGGCCGATGATGGGCAGGCTGCCGTCGATGTAGCGATAGATGGCATTGATGTCCCGCACGGTGTTCGCGCGGATGCCGACCGCGCCGCCCATCTTCGCCGCGACCGCCATTTTGGGAATGGTGCTCCCCCCGTACAGCGGTTCGTTTTTCAACGCCTGACAGGAAACGATCAAACCTCTTTTAAGCAAAGTTTTCATATTTTTTTCATCCTCTCCGATTTCCGACTTCAAAGATTTGCCGCGCCGTAAGCCCCGGCGTGATTGCCGAGCCTTGCGAAAACGACATTTTCGCTTTCTTTTCCGATGAGCTTTCCGATCACGCCGCGGCCGGCTGCCACTCCGCCGCCCAAAATGATGATTTCGGGCGCCAGAATCGTCTTTATCTCTGTAAGCAGCCTGCACAGGTATTTGCCGAATGCCCCCACGACCCTTTCCGCCGCGGAATTTCCGCCGTTATACAGCCCGAAAAGCTCCTTTACGTCCCGGGGCGGGGGATCGGGGGAAAAGTCCTCCTTTCCGCTCTCCCGCATCAGAGCCGTCGCGGACAGATAGGTCTCCGCGCACCCGACCTTGCCGCAGTTGCAGCGGTTTCCCGCGGGATTGAGGCAGAGATGCCCCCACCTGCCGCCCGCAAAATTTCTGCCGCGGACGATGTTGCCGGCGACCATGCTCGCCCCGCCCACGCCCGTGCCGAGCGTGATCATCGTCGCGTCCTTCACGCCCGCATAAAAGGCGAGTTCCCCTTTCAGCGCGCAGATCGCGTCGTTGTCTGCCTTACAGGGAAGGGAATACCTCTCCCGCACCAGCCTTGCGATCTCCGTCCCCGTCCAGCCCGTGAGATTGTCCGTGGCATAGACGCACCTCCCCGTTTCCGGGTCGATGTTGCCGGCGGAAGAGACGCCGATAAAGCCGACGTCCTTTTTGCACAGGGCGTCGAGAAGGGAAAAGAGCTGCACCAAAATCGCCTCTCTGCCCTCCCGCCCCCTGGTGGGAACGGACAATTCCCGGACGGGCGCGGGATTTGCGCCTTCGAACAGGGCACCCTTGATCGTCGTGCCGCCGATGTCGATTCCGCATTTCAGCATTTTTACACGCCCTTTTTAACCGTGAGTTTTACGTCCGCTTCGAACATCCGCCGCCAGGGCATCTCCACTTTCAGCGTGTCGACGAGCGCGTGGATGTCGGGATAATGTTCCGCCATGTATTTATCCATCTCTTCACGGACGATCTGCGCCACCTTTCCGTCCTTGCCGTCGGCGTGGAAATAGTCCAGCCCCATGCCGGGAAGATAGGTGTCGGTGACGTACTGCTTGACATAGGGCATATACCCCACGTCCTCGTAATAGCGGTGCAGCAGGAAGGAGCGGTTGCCTTCGTCGTCCCTGCCCGCCATGTACAGAACGGCTTGGCAGACGGTGGTGCCGATGGAGTTGGAAGAGGTGTTCCAGCCCGCATAGGCGTGAATTTTGAGCATGATCCCCTCCGCGTGCATGAGCCGGACGAATTCTTCGTCCCCGCCGTTGCAGAACGCCACGTCGCCCACGGCGACCAGCTTCCCTTCCCGCAGGGCGTATTCGATATAGGAGACGAACTCCCCGAGATTGCGCTCGATGTCGTACGCCGTGGAATACTCAGCCTGATCGGGGTACCACATTCCCGAGCCCTGATTGATGGCGAGGAGAATGTCCGCTTCGGGCAGGGAATACACCCGCTGTCCGCCCACCGCCATGATGTGGTATTTGATCGTCTCGTCCAGCACCCTGTCCTCAAACCAGGGAACGACGGCAGCCGCCTTGGAAGAGGCGTATTTGACGTAAATTTTGGGGGTGATGCCGCCGAGTTTCGCCACCGCCCTGCCGAGCAGGATAAGCCCCGTGTCGTCGGCGGAGGGATACATCGCGGTTTTGAGATGCAGGCTGTTGGCTTTGAGGAATTTGCGCACTTCCGCCTGATCCATCGTCGTGAATCCGTACACGGCGGCGTCGTCCTGCGGGACGATGAAATAGTCCACCGTGCCGTTTCTGACGTATTCGAGATCGTGCATGATCACCGCGCGGTTTTTCTCCCGCCTGCCGATAAAGTCGGCGAGCACGTCGGGCGGAATCGCCTTTTTCACCCGTTCGAAATCGGCTTTGTCCTCCTCCGTCAGGATGCCGAGCTTTTCCTTATGCGTGTATCTGCCGTACAGATGCAGTTCCCTGCCGCACAGATCGTAATAATCGGGCTCTTCGTCCGAAAGGGAATAGTCAGGACAGCGCATGATGAGCTGGAACACATAAAACTGCATCGTGGGGTTCTTCTTGCGGAGCGCCTCCACCGTCGCCGCCCGCCTGAACAGTTCGGGCAGCTCTTCGTGGTGCAGCCGGGAGGGCACGATGCCGCCGTAAATCAGCGTGTCCATGGACAGGATGCAGGCGTCCGCCCCTTCGATGTTTTCCAGAAGCCATCCGGCGAGCCGATCGGTGTCGGCGGGGATCTTTTTGTCCCCCATGTACTCCTTGGGGGGAAGGACGAGTTGATAGTCCGCTTTCGGCATCATCTGCGGAAAGTCGAAATTGCAGGGACGTTCGTCCAAAGGAAGCATTACGATTTTTTTCATATTCTTAAATAACCTTTTTCTCTTCGGGGAAAACGCGCTTTCCCCGTTATTTTGTCCGTTTGAGGAGCTTTCTGATTTCGCGTTCGTACGCCCCGGCGAGCGCGACCATGCCCATGTCGCTGGGATGGACGCCGTCGGCGGTGTATTCGGTGTAATTGCCCTTGAAAATCTTCGAGCCGTCCGCGAAAGACACTCTGCAGCCCTTTTTCCTGTACGCCGCGGCGAGCGATTTCAGGTACCCCGCATAATACTCCCGCAGCCTGACGCGGAAGTCGTCGTACCGGTCGAGCGCGAAGAGCACCCTTCCGAACAGCACGACGGGAACGGCGGGCTTTTTCGCGAAAAAGGCGTCGAGAAATCCCTCCGCGTTCTTTTCCATGCGCTCGTCCACGCCCGCGTTGGGTTCGGCGTCCACGATCAATATGTCGAGATTTTTTCCGCCGAGAACTTCGCCGAGTTCCCTCTCCATCATCGCCGTCCCCGAAAAGCCGTAATTGAACACTTCCATGTCCAGCTTGCGCGAGAGGTAATTGGTGGGCGCCATGCCCGGACGGCTGGCGCTGCATCCCTGCACGATGCTCGTGCCGTAGACGCCGATTTTTGTCTTATCCGCAAATCCGCCCGGCTTTACGCAGGCGTCGCAGTCCACGCCGATATACAGCTCCTCCACCGCCATATAGAGGGCGAGATAGAGGATGTATTTACGCATCTTTTTGGGCTTATCCGCAAAGTGCCCCAAAGACAATTCGTACGTCTCGCTGTCCATGGGATAAATGCGCACGACTTCGTGCAGGACGTAAGCGCCCATCTCTTCGTCCCGGACGTACAGATCGGCGCCGCATTGCCCGATCTGGGTCATGTTCGTCATGTCGAAGGGAGAGCGGTTTCTCCCCCGCACGAAGAGCTGCGCGGAATCCGTCTCGAAGCGGATCTGAATGCCGGCGGACTGTTCCGCGAGCCACGCCTCTCCGTCGTTGACGGGGCGGATATAGTCCCGCTCCGCCTTTTTCAGACGGCAGAACCCCGGTTCGCCCAGCGCCTCCGAGCCGAACAGCCCGAAATTTCCCCCCTTGACGTCCAGCCATTTCAGGGCTTTCCCCTCTCTGGCTTCGTTTTTCAGATTGGCGTCGAAATCGAATACGCTTTTCTTCTGCATTTTTCTGTTCTCCCTTTCTTTTTTCACGATTCTCCCGCGCTTTACGCGCCGCTCAGTCCTTCCCGGAACGCCGCTGTCGTGGCGGCGAGATCGGAATAATCCTCTCCGAGGTAATTGTCGGCGTTGACGATTTTCAGGCGGTTGGCAATGCGCATATCGCCGTCGTAATCGTTGCAGTTGAACCAGACGGCGCCCTTGATCTGCCGGATGTACGCCGCCGGATTTCCGGCGTTGATCTGCGCGAACATCTCCTCTACCCACGCCGCCTGTTTGGCGGCGTTTCTGCCGAGCGCCCCGCTCGCGTTCCCGCCCGAACCGCAGGCGAATTCCGAAATGATCGCCGGATAGGCGCGGAACGCCGTGTTCTTTTCGTACAGGGAGGAATAATAGCTTTCAAAGCTCGTAAACACGTCGCCGTTGCCCATCTCGTAATCGGTGAGCCCGAGCACCTGGACGTACTCCGTCCCCGGGAAATAGCAGAGATCCTCTCCCCAGGAGGAATACGGGCAGGACACCCCTGCGGGGTTCCAGATCCAGATGCAGTTGTCCACCCCCTCTTCTTCGAACACGGAATAGAGCCGCTGCCATGCCATTACGAATATATCCGGATCGAGCAGCGTGACCAGCCCGCAGTAGCTCACCCAATCGGTGTTCATCTCGTTGTTGAGGCGGAAGAGAACGGGCTTTCCGTACGCCTTGATCGCGCGCGCGAGATTGCGGAAGTAATGGTCGTACCTGCCCCGCAGGATGTCGAACATGGGCGTTCCGTTTTCCGCAAACGTGTTGTTGTCCACGGTGAACTGATAGGTGAATTGCAGAACGGGCCTGCCGTTCTCCCCGTTCCCGCCCGCAAAGTCCTCCGCCATGGAGGTGGGAAAGGGAGTAGTGAGGTGGTTATAGGTGGGATAAATGTCAAATTCGTACTCCATCGTCTCTTCGATTTCCGCCTGGATGTTCCGGATCCGGTCGTACTGTTCCCGATACGCCGCGTCGCTCGCGTAGGCGCTTTCGTCGTTCATCGAGTAGCTGAAAAAGCCCCAATTCACCTTTTCGGAGGCGGAAAGGCTGCGGAAATACGCGGCGGTCTCTTCGTTCCAGTTTTCGTCCTCGACGGGCTCGCCGGCGTCGTAGTAATTCTTCGCGGTGCCCCGGTGATAAACCGCCGCATAGCTGTCGACGATGTCCAGCATATCCTCCGTCCGGTCGTATTTCGACTTCATTACGAACAGTCCGAAATTGACGTAGTCGGACGCCTTGCGGACGACGGCGACGTTGTAATAGGGATATTCGATGTTCGCGTCGTTTTTGATGTGGACGGCGTAGTGATAGACGTCGTAACCCGGCTTGATCTGCGTATCGTTATAGATGACTTCGCCGATCCGCTCCAGGTTGTTCTTTTCGATATATCCGTCGTCGTCTATAAAGCGGAGCAGCCACTCCTCCCGATAAATTTCCCACGAACTTGCCGTATTCCCGTAGGGATTGTCGTATTCCGCGGAGACGGTGAGAAGGGAATCTCCGAGCGAAATCTGCAGGCGGTAATGGGCGATCGAATAGTCGATTTCCAGCATCTCGTCCGCGGGCAGGCAATAGGTCATGCCGCCCGAATAATCGACCATCTTCACATATTCGCCGTTATAGAACTCCGCTTTGGCGTCCGTCCGCGCCGTAAATTCCGGAAAGGCTTCGACGAACCCGCCGTCGCAGTACAGCCGCGCGGAAGAGACGTCCTCCGCGCCCGCAAAGCCGCGCTCTTCGTCCTCCAGCTCGCCGTTGAGGTACACCCCGCCGAAGGCGTAACCGATCGCCTCCCGGTCGGTCACTTCCGCAGGCGCGGAAGCGCTGTCCGAAGCCGCAGAGCCCGAACTCTCGTCCGAAGAACCGCCGCCGGAGCCGCCCGCGGACGCACAGCCCGCAAAACTGCCCGCGGCAAAGAGGACTGCCATCAGCGATAAAAGAAATATTCTGCCGATCTTTTTCATATCAACCCGTTTATTGACCCGCCGTTTTCTATTTGGTCGTGACCATCAGCGTATTCATGACCGGGCGGCTGGATGCGAGGGTATAGCTTCCCGTATCGCTGGAACGGATGACGACTTCCGGCTCCGCGTCCGCGCCCTCCCGGGCGATCAGCTGGGTGGAGCCGCCGCCGTCGAAATTGGCGCCCGTCTCGATGCCGTAATAGATCATGAAATCGGCGAGCTGGGGCAGATTGAGCCCGTAAGAGGCGTCCGCGGGGACCTCTCCCACGACGTCCGAACTTCCGTAGCGGAGGGATTCGACGGCGAACACGACCACCGTCCCGTCCGCTTTCAGCCCGACCGCCGTCCGCGGCACGTTTTCGCTCTGCGCGCCGTTGAGGTTTTCCAGCGTCACCGTGCAGATCTTCTGTCCGCCCTGATAGGTATATGCCATTTCGCCGTCCATGACGAGCGCCTGGCGGCAGCCGAGAATGGTCTCGTAGCCGTCCCACGTCCCGTCCGCCGAAGTGACCGCGACCGTGATCGTGTCCCCGACTTCCAGCCCGGCGATCCCGCCGCCACCCGCAAACGACGGATCGACGACGACATACCCTTCCTCTGCGGTCGCCCGATAGCGCCCCGACTCTTCCAGGGCGGTCTTTTCGAGGATCTGCATATCGGTATAGTCGTCCGAGATGTCCACCCGGTACACCACGCTGCCGGCGGGATACCGCCTCCACTGGGTGGCGGAGGTCTGGAATATCACGGCGTTTTCGACGTCCTGAGACGTATCGTTCTCGTACACGGTGTACTCGTCGCCGCCCGCGATGAGCTTATAGGTGAGTTTGGAAGTGACGAGCGTCCGCTTCACTTCGGCGCTCGTGACGTCCCCTTCGTACTGAATGATGGGGGCGATCTGCGCCTCCCCCTCCCCGTCGATGCCGAAGAGCATGGGCGCGGAGGCGGGCACGTCCGCCTTCGGGTCGGTATAGAGGAAAGTATCCGTATAGTCGGCGGTCGTGGTAATCGTGTGTCCGTCTTTGAGGATGCACCCGTCTTTGACGAAGGCATTGACGCACGTCGCCCCGAAAAAATCGGCGTTGACGGTGGCGAGAACGGTTTTTCCGCTCTCCTCTTCGAACGCCGTCATCATGGAATAGGGCGTCGCCGTGGTGGGATACCAGTTCGCCCGCTGGTTTCTGTACGACCCCGCGCGGATGTCCGCCTTGGAAAGATCGACCTCCACGGCGTAGACGATCGCGACGTTGCCGTTATTCAGCGTCACATAATTGGCGACCATATGCACCCCTTCCCCCAGCGTCGTGACGGTGTTCGTCACGCTTCCGCCTTCGAAATACACGGGCGCATAATCGGTGTTATAGACGACTTCAAAGCTCTCTTCCGCGCCGTCCGACGAGGTACCGGACGCCGTGTCCGAAGAAGAAACGGAATCGGAAACGGAATCCCGTCCGCCCTGGCAGGCGGAGAGAAATGCGCCAAAGCAGAATGTCAGACACAAAAAACTGACAAAAGCCGATTTCTTTTTCATGAGACAAACCTCCCGTTTCGGGAAATTTCTTCCGCCGCCCGTCTTTTGCGGGCGGCGGGGAAACCGTTATCAGCCCTTGACGGAGCCGATCGTAAGTCCGCTCTTCATGTAGTTCATGATGAACGGATACACGCACAGAATGGGGATGACCGAGATGATGATCGTCGCCGCGTTGATATTTTCGCTGTTGAGGACGAGATAATTGTCCTGCGACTGTTCGGTCGCGGTGACGAGCCGGTACAGGAACTGCGCCAGCGGCATCTGATCGGTGTCCGAAATAAACAGAATGGCGCTGCCGTAGCTGTTCCAGGTGCTGACGATCATGAAGAACACGCAGCTGGCGATGACGGGAAGGGTCATGGGGATGACGATGCGATAGAACAGCGTAAGGCTGGACGCGCCGTCGATCATTGCCGCCTCTTCGATCTCGGAGGGGATCCCCTCGAAATTGGTCTTATAGAGCAGCATGTTGAACACGTTGTTCAGGCTGAGCAGGATAAGACACCAGATGTTATTGTACAGATTGAGCGTCCGCAGCCAGACGAACGTGGGGACGATACCCGCGGAAAAGAGCATCGTGATGATGAAGAAGATCATGACGGGTCCCTTGAAGGGGCAATCCTCTTTGGAGAGCGGATACGCCGTCATCGCCATCAGCACGTTGGAGCCGATCGTCGCCACGACCGTGTACAGGATGGAATTTTTCAGCGCCGCCAAAAAGTTCGCATTGGTAAGCACCCATTCGAATTGCTGCAGCGTCAGCCCTTCCCAGACGGGAAAAAACACGACCTGCGTGTTATAGACGCCATCGACGATCGAAAGGGAAATCACGTTCAGAATCGGGAATACGACGAAAATGACGCAAAGGATCAACGCGATCCATTTGATGACGTCGAACACGATATCCGAACGGACGGATTTGATTTTCATTTTCGTTCTTGTCATAATACAGCCTCCGTCACCACAGACTCGTGTTCAGCTTCTTCTTCACGAAGGCGTTGCCGCCCAGCATGAGAACGAGCGCGATGACGCCGTTGAGAAGTCCGAGCGCGGTGGCGACCGGGTAATTGGCGCCGCTCTGCGTCGTCTTGTCGTACATCAGCGTATCGATTACGTATTGCTCGTATCTCGTCTGTGAAGTGTACATCGTCATAAACTGCTCCAGCCCCGCGCTGAACAGATAGGTCAGCGACATGATCAGCATGAGCGCGATCGTGGGCATGACGGTGGGCAGGGTTATGTAGACGATCTTCTGGAACTTGTTGGCGCCTTCGAGCGTCGCCGCCTCGAAAAAGCTCCTGTCGATGGAGACAATCGCGGCATAGAAGATGATCGTGTTCCAGCCCGACCCCTTCCACGCGGCAAAGAATATCACCATCGGCTTGAACCACGCGTTTGACGTAAAAAAATCGAAGGGCCTATCCAGAATCCCGCTGGAAACCAGAACGTTGTTGATGGCGCCGCCGTCCGGGCTGAGCAGATTTTTCCAGATGCCGATCGCCATCGCCCACGAAAGGAAATGGGGCAGGCAGAGGACGATGAGGATCCCCTTGCTGACCGATTGATTTTTCACGTCCACCAAAAAGAGGGCGAGAATGACGGGGATGGGGAAGGTGATGATGATCTTGACGATGTTGACCACCAAGGTATTTTTCACCGAAAGCCAGAAATAACCGTCTTCGTCGGCGAACAATTCCGCGAAAGCGGAGAGGGACCATTCCCCCCGCCGGAACGCTTCGACGATGGAGTGCGTCCCGATATAGTTAAACTCGCTGCGGAAGGCGATGAGCGCCCCCGCCATGGGGATATACCCGAACAAAAACGCCAGAAAGACGGCGGGAAGCACGAACCAGAAAATCGTCCGGTGCTTTTTCAGCCGGTGGAGCTGTTCGCGGAAATATCCCCTTTTGGGCGGCAGGGCGCTGCCCGCGCCGCCCGTCGCCGCCACTTCCGAACCGGGTACGGCGACTGCTTCCTTTTTTGATCTCAACACTTTTTTCTCCTCACGAATTCTTTGTGGACTGATACCATGCCTGCACGTCTGCATCGCAGTCGTTCCAGAGGTTGGGGAAGCCCGTGTCTTTCAGATAATTGAAATATCTGTCAAACGTATTTTCGTCATCGGCATTGATGGTGTTCTGAATATAGGTGACGATCCTCGAACGGGCGGTGATGGAAACGGCGCTCCAGCTCGGGATGACGGAATAGCGGGAAAGGGCGCTCGTCATGACGTGATCGTAATCCTCCACGTCCATCAGGATTCCCCAGCAGTTGTAATAAGCTTCGCGCAGCGGCCAGTATCTTCTGCCGACTTCGGCGTTGCCCCCCGTCTGATACATGGAGTTGTCTTTTACATTATCGTATTCGGCGAGCAGTTTGTAATACTGCGTCGTGCCGTCCGCCTCTTCGATGGGGACGATGACCGTATCGCTGTCCTCGTCCGCCTCGTTGGCGAGATACTCCTCTTCCGTGACGAGTTCGTAGCTCTCCCCTTCCTTGCCGACGAGGAAGGAACGATAGTTTTCGTCGGTGATCTTGGCGTCCATCCACTTGATGGCGGCGATCGCTTCCGCTTCCGACGCCGTCGCGGGAATAGCGCAGAAATAGCCGATGTCCGTATTGTCCGCAAGCTGCCAGCTGTTGTCCGCCGTCTGGTCTACCGAACCGTACGAGCCGTCGCCGAGAAGGTACAGCGCGAAGCCCATGTTGTCCAGCGCATCCTGCGCCGAATCCGCAGCCCCCGTCGCCGCCATGGATTCGCAGGTGCCGCTGATGTTCCAATAGGGCAGAACGGCGACCGAGCAAAGCCCCTGGACATAGAATCCCATGACGTTGGCGCTGGTGGCCTGCGCCCAGGAGGTGGAAAGACAGCCGTTGCCGTAGTTGTTCAGGTCGTTCATGTAGTGCAGATAATTGTCCGCTTCCTGACTGTAAATCCAGCTCGTGATTTCGTCGTCCTCATTCACATAAAACTCATACGGGACTTCGAAACAGCCGGTGATGAGGGGCTGATACGCTTCGGCGCCCGGCATGGAAAACGCGTGATAATTCGGATCCGAGCCGAAATGATCCTGCAGGGCATGCAGGGCGTCGGTGAACTCGGTCAGCGTGGAAGGCACGTCCGTGATGCCCACTTCCGCGAGATGCTCCATGTTGAACACGATCGCGTTGTTGTACATATGTCCGAACCCGACTTCGGGAACGGCATACAGCTTGCCCTCATAATAGCAGGCGTCCCACGCCGATTCGTCGATCGTGGCCAGAAGGTTCTGCCCGTATTCTTCGATGAGATCGGTGATGTCGTAGAAGGCGCCCTGAATGACATTCTGGTCATACGAGCCGCGCTGCATCTTGATGAGGGAATATCCCCCGTCGAGCAAAGCGCTCTGCACGTCCGATTCTTCGGAAGAACCGAGCATCTGGGCGTATTCCACCTTCTGCCCCGTGATCTCTTCGAGCAGGCGGGTCGTCGAGTTGTCCACGAACTCGGCGTCCGTGATCCCGGAGTTGGGGAACAGCGCTTTCAGCGTCCCCGATTGTTCAAAATCCGATCCCCCGGAGCCGCATGCCGCTCCGGAGAGGACGGCGGTCGCGGAAACGGCGATCGCCGTCAGCCGCAAAATGTTTCTGAATGATTTCTTCGCCATTTTCATCCTCCTTGTCTGCTTAGCGCAGATATTGATGGTTTCCGGCATTCCCGGGAAAGAGCGCCCGGGAAAAATCCGTTAATTTTCGATGTAATAGATATTCGATTCGAGGTAGGTGCCCTCTTCGTCCGTACCGACCGCGAAATCGCAGTTGTCGTCCCCTTGGGCAAAGCCGTAGGAATAGATGCTGTCGTCGTCGGGCATGAAGTCGTACTTCTCCGCCGCCGCGTAATCGTCGGCACAGGTCGCGCTCTCGATGAACTCCGCCGTTTTGATGTTATAGAAGCGCAGTCCGCGGAAGATCGCACCCGAGCGCGCGTCCCACATCTGCGTCCCCTGCACCACGGGGCAATAGGACGCGGCGATCATCGTATACGTCTCGTGCGCTTTGAGTTGCAGCGCGTCCGACGTGCAGTCGACGTGGAATACGAAATTTTCGCCCGTCGTGAGGTTTTCCACTTCCAGACAGTACGCCGAACGGGTGACATAGGCGCGGAAGCGAAGGACGTCCTCCGAATGCCACAGCCCCGTCTCTTCGTCCTGCGTCATGGTCGCGAGAGGCTCTCCCTGTTCGCCGCCGTTGTCGGGCGCGGGGGTGATCATTTCTCCGTTTCGGTTAAACACCACCTTCCAGTTCCCCTCCCCGACTTCGCGGGAGGCGATGAGCCCGATGTCGCAGCTCGCCCACGGGGAATTCGTGAAGAAATTCGTGAAGATATAGGCGTTCCAATTTCCCTCCATCTGATCGGACGCCTTTTCGTAGGTCGGATAGGCGAATTCCATCTTCGTCATGTCCAGCGTGAATTCGACGTAGGAGGGATCGATGTAATCGGCGTCCAGTCCGCTGCGCTTGGAGAACATATAATTGTAGCTGCCCGACATGTATTCGATGCCCTGCGTTACGGCGTCCGAACTCATCCCGGCGAACCTGGAATTCTCCATGTCCGTCCTGCCGAGCGCCACATAATCCTGCGCCTTTTCGGTGACGACGTAGGAACCGGGGTTCTCCTTCGCCCATTCGCGGGCGGCGGCGTCGTCCCGATCCATCGTCCCGACGAACTCCGAGCCGATCAATTTGTAATACTGCGGCTCGCCCCAGGAGAAGATCTCTTCGCCCCGGTAGACGACGCGGGTCTTGTTGCTGTTGATCCCGCGCTTTCCCGCCCAGATGTACGCGGCGAAGATGTTTTCCGTTTCCAGAAGCAATTCACCCTTGCTGTCATAGACAAGATAATTCATGTTTTCTTCCTCCCCGGAAGTGCTTTCCGAGCTTTGACTTCCGCCGTCCGCGGAATCCGGACCGCCGCCCGCAGACAGCGAACCGCTTCCGCCTCCGCCGCACGCCGCCATCCCCAGAAGCATCGCCAGGGACAGGAGCAGCGTGCCCGCTTTTTTCAGCCGTTCCGCCATAATTACATCCTCCTCCTTATATCAATCTCTCATCCAGTCGCCGTCCTGAACGTGCGTGCCGTCGTAATAGGAACTGAACACGAGATAGCTCGCCCCCGCCTCATACGGAGCGCCGCTCTCGTAAAATCCGTCCGATCCGTGGACGCCGAATTCGAGATGCGCGCAGTCCGCCCCTTGGGTAAAGGCGTATTGAATGGTCCCGTTTTCGCGGGAGAACTCCGCTTTGTCCTCATCGGTATATACGTCGTCTTCGTTGTAGCGGGCGACTTTGACGTCCTCCCAGACGACGTTTTTGATAAACCCTTCGTCGCGCGCGTCCCAGACGTCGCCCACGCCGGGGCAATGGGAAGTGCAGGCGACGACGCGGAAATACCCCTCGTTTCCGGCGTTGAGATTTTCGTGGGTGTGGGTATAGCCCCACTCTTCGCCCGTGCGGAGATTGACGACGCGGAGATTCCATGTGTCCACGGTCGCCCACGCTTCGAGAAAGAGGTCGTCCGCCCCCGAATACACGCCGTTTTCGTCCCGATCCATGGTCGTGACGATGTAGTCCTCCCAGATGGAGAAGCGGTTTTCGCTGCCCTGCTGCTGATAGGCGCTGCCGCCCACCGTCTTGTTGCCCTCCGCGTCGATATAGTAGCCGACGGCGCAGGTGCTGCCCTCCGCGTGTTCGGTGCTGGTGCAGTTGTGCATGAGCTTCCACTCCCCGTGATCTCTGCCGAAGGCGCCGATGCCGAGATCGCAGTTCTGCATCCCGCTGCGGATATTGAAGAAGATATAGGCGTTGCAGCCGCTCTTGCCGAGTTCGGCGGAATTTTTATATCTCGCTTCGCTCAGGCGGATGACCGCGGAGGCATAGGCATAGCCGTACTCCTCCCAGGCGGTGCCGCCGCTGCCCGTCTGCAAGATCCCCACGGGAGAATACAGATAGGAATGCCCGCCCGCGCGCACTTCGTAGACCTCTTCGGGGTTGTGTTCTTCGGTGTGGTGTTCGACGCCGAGATAGACGTAATCGGTGCCCCGCCCGTTGAGGACGTAGGCGCGGGGATGCTCCTGGACGTACGCCTCCGCCTCCACGTCGCGCATATTGTCCGAGACGAAGTTGGTGCCGTCGTACACAAAGTACTGCGAATTGCCCTGTCTCTGGAAAATGCGCAGCCCGTTGGCGTCCTCTATGTACATCTTGTTGCTGTTGCTCGCGAGCAGCCCGCAGGTGCGCAGCGCCACGAACATATTGCCGAAGGCGTTTTCGCCCACCGATTCGTCGTCGCTCTTCGTCCCGTCTTCGTTGTAGATGACATAGGGCGCGACGGTCGGCGTCCCGTCGTAGACGTAATCGTCCGCCGGCGCCTCCCCTCCCGTCGAATCGGCGACGGAATCGACAACGGAACCGCCCGCCGAAACGCCGTCCGAGCTTTGAGATGCCGTATTGCCCGCACCCGACCCGCCGCAGGCGTACAGCCCGAACGCCATCAGGACGCCGAGCGCGCCCGCCAATATTTTTCTGCTTTTTTTCATCATTTCAGTCACCCCGATCGTCCCCGGCCGTCAGCCGGTGTGCGTCCCGTCGTAATAGGAACTGAACGAGAGCCAATGGCTGCCGACGATCTTGTCGTTGCCGCTCGCCCATTTTCCCGCGACGTCCGTCGTGCCGTAGAGCAGACTTGCGCAGTCCGCCGCCTGGGTAAAGCCGTTGAAAAGGGTCTCTTCGCCGAAGAAAAATTCCTCTTTTTCGACGACCGAATAATCGCCGTCCGCCTGATACCTGGCGACCCGCACGTCCTCAAAGACGACGTTTTTGAGGAATCCGCCGTCGCGGGCGTTCCAGACGTTCCCCTCCACGGGGCAGTAGGACGCCGCGACGAGCACCCGCATGTACTTCTCCTGCGTCGCGTTCATCCCTTCGTGGAAATGGGTGTGCCCCCACTTCTCCCCCGTGCGGAGGTTGGTGACGAGAACGTAAAATCCGTCTTCATACGAATAGGCTTCCAGGAAGAGGTCGTCCGCACCCGAATAAACGCCCGTTTCGGGGTCTTTCGTCATGCTCGTGACGACAAAATTCTGCCAGACCATAAAGCCGTTGGACGCCGCCCAGTCGGAATAAAACTCGTCCACGGTGACGTTGCCTTCGGCGTCGATATAGAATCCTTCGCACTCCGCCGTGCCCTGCGTATGGGAGATATGGCTGCAATTCTGCCCCATCTTCCATTTGCCGTACTGTCCCTCCGCGTCGTAGGCGCCGATGCCCAGATCGCAGTTGTACTCGCTGGACGCGATGTTGAAGAACACGTAGGCGTTCCACGCGCCGCCGCCGTTTTCCAGGCTGCTCTTATAAGCGGTTTCGCTCAGGCGCACATAGGCGGAGGCATAGGCGTAGCTGTGTTCCGCCCATTCCTCCCCCGAAGAGACGCCCTGCGGGGTGAACAGATAGGTGTATCCCCCCGAGATGAGTTCGGGCACGCCCGCCCTGTTCTCCGTGTACTGAACGGAACCGAGCGCGACATAGGAAGTGCCCCTGCCGTTGACGACATAGGCGCGCGCATGTTCTTCCGCATACGCCGTGCCTTCGTTGACGGACATGTCGTTGCCCACGACGTTCGTCCCGTCGTACACCCAGCATTCGGAATTTCCCTGCCGCTGGAATATGATCGTCCCCGCCGCGTCCTGCACGTACATCTTATTGCCGTTCGTCGCCAGGCTTCCGCAGGTGCGGATGGCTTCGAACATGCTTGCAAAGGAATTGTCCCCCACCTGCGGATTGTCGCATTCCGTCCCGTCTTCGTTGTAGATGACATAGGGCGCGACGGTCGGCGTCCCGTCGTAAACGTACCCGTCCGCAGGCGTCTCCCCGCCCGTCGAATCGCTGACCGAATCGCTGACCGAATCGCCCGTCCCTCCGTCCGAACTCTGGGCGGAATCGCTCTGCCGCCCGCCGCCGCAGGCGTACATGCCGAACGCCATCAGGACGCCGAGTACGCCCGCCAAAACTTTCACGCTTTTTTTCATATTTCAAAACTCCGGCGCACCGCGCCCCGAATTACGGTTTGTCGTCCTCGGTGATGTGCGTCCCGTCATAATAGGAACTGAACGAATACCAGTTGCTGCCGACCAGCCTGTCGTTGCCGCTCTCCCACGTCCCCGCGACGTCCGTGATGCCGTAGAGCAGACTTGCGCAGTCCGCCGCCTGGGTATAGCCGTTGAAGAAGGCGTCCTCGCCGGGATAGAAGTCCTCCCTTTCGACGTCCGAATAGTCCCCGTCCGCCTGGTATTTGGACACTTTGACGTCCTCGAAGACGACGTTTTTGATAAATCCGCCGTCGCGGGCGTTCCAGACGTTCCCCTCCACGGGACAATAGGAAGCCGCCAGCAGCACCCGCATGTAGTTCGCCTGCGTCGAGTTCATCCCCGTATGCGTGTGGGTATATCCCCACTTTTCGCCCGTGCGGAGATTGGTCACGCACACATACCAGCCGTTTTCGTTGGCAGAGGCTTCCAGGAAGAGGTCGTCCGCGCCCGAATAGATCCCCGTTTCGGGGTCCTTGGTCATGGTCGTGACGACGTAATTGCTCCACACATAGAAGCGGTTGGAAGAGGCGAGCTGCACCATCTGCTGCCCGGAAGCGTTTTCGCTGGCATAGGTGACGTTGCCTTCGGCGTCGATGTAGAATCCTTCGCATTCCGCCGTGCCGCTGTCGTGCGACTCGTGGCTGCAGTTCTGCGTGATCAGCCACTTTCCGCCCCCGCCGGCATACGAGCCGATACCCAGATCGCAGGTATAGGCGGAAGAGGCTATGTTGAAGAAGGCATAGGCGTTCCACTGTCCGCCGCCGCTTTCCGAAATATCCTTGTAAGTGACTTCGCTCAGGCGGATATACGCCGAGCCGTAGGCATAGCTGTAATCGATCCACTCTTCGCCGGAAGCAGCCCCCTGCGGGGTCATCAGATAGCTGTACCCGCCCGAGATGAGTTCGGGCACGCCCGCCCTGCCTTCCGTGTATTGCAGGATGCCAAGCGCGACATAGGAAGTGCCCCTGCCGTTGACGACATAGGCGCGGGCGTGTTCTTCCGCATACGCCGTGCCTTCGTTGACGGACATCGTGTTGCTCACGAGATTGGTTCCGTCGTACACCCAGCATTCGGAATTTCCCTGCCGCTGGAACACGAGCGTCCCCGCCGCGTCCTGTACGTACATCCTGTTCGAATTCGTCGCCAGATTTCCGCAGGTGCGGATGGCTTCGAACATGCTTTCAAAAGAATTGTTTCCCACCTGCGGATTGTCGCATTCCGTCCCGTCCGCATTGTAGATGGTATAGGGCGCCGCCGTCGGCGTCCCGTCGTAGACATACCCGTCCGAAGGCGTCTCGCCGCCTGTCGAATCGGTGGCGGAATCGCCCGCCGGAACGGAATCGGAAACGCTGTCCGAACTCTGCGCCGAATCGCCCGGCCTCCCGCCGCCGCACCCGGCAAACGCCGTGACGGACAGGAACAGACAAAGCGCAAAACTGAGTAATTTCTTTCCTTTCATTTTCATAAATCGTTTTTTCCGTCTGCCGGAATCCGGCATCCTTTTCCTCTCCCTTTGTTTTTGTTAAATAGCCTGAAAATCATCCCAAAATAGCGTTGTACCCTCGTACAAGCGTATTCGGTTATACGAGGGTAACTGCGCTATTTTTCAGTTAAGTGCTGTGATACTTAGCCGCCTTTGTAAGGCTGTAGATTATTTCTGAAAGATATGACCATGCGTCCAATCGACGCCATAGACGTCCGCCTGCTCCACAAGCGCAATTTCATAAAGCAATGCGATAGCCGACTGATACCGAGCGGCGCTGTATTCGCCCCAGGCATAGTTGTTGCGGATATTCCAAGTGTTGTAACCGTCGCTGCCGCCGGTGTACCAAACGGCAAGGTTATGCGTGTTGATATCCGTATTGCTCTGCCAGGTCAGAGTGCCGTCATAGTTGACGCTGCCCCACCAATAAATCAGATCCGTGATTTCTTCTTCGAACTCCGCGACGATTGCTCTCTGCTCATCGGTGAATTCGAAATCCTGATATTCGTACCAGTTGCCGCTGTCACCAGTCTTGGCGATTGCCGCCGTAATGCCCATATCGGCTTCGTCAAGAGCCGCAAGAATGGCTTCCATTACTTCGATTGTGTCGATACGGTTATGGTAAGTAGCGACAAACTTCTGGAAGTAAATATCGCCGAACAGAACGTCCACAGCCGCGGGCAGGGACAGATCTTGCGCTGTCGCCATCGGGAACACGCCCGCCGGCTCAACGGAGGTATACCAAGTATACACTGCCAACTGTTCTTCGGTAGAATCGGCACTGTAAGAGCCGAGCGCGGCTTCCGTGCTGGTATAGCTGGTCGCCATAATGTAGTTGATGGAAACATAAGCGTCGCTCGTGGTTTCAATCGTCTTCACCCAATCGATGAATTCGGCAACTTCGGAGACCTTCACGCCGAGATCGGTGGGTTTGCCCGCCTGTTCGAGCGCGGTTGCAAGCGCGTCTTCGGCGCCCGCCGCCACGATCGCGTCATACATTTCTTTCGCCGCGTCGAAGTTGGCTTCCAGCGCCGTTACCGCGGCGATGCCGTTATAGCCGGACAGATCGGTCAGGCTGTGTTCGTTGACATAGCTGATGAACGCGCTGATGTCCTCGCCGACGAAATACAGCTGCAGGGAGTTGAATCTTTCGACCGTGTCATCGGGAAGATAGCCGTACTGATAGGTGCTGAGGGAGCCGTAGAGATCGACGCCTTCCTGCAACTCGTTCTTCATCGTCGTCTGCTCTTCTTCCGTCATGCCGTTGACGATTTCCTGCGAATAATCGGCGGGATCGTACTTCTCATAGAGTTCGAGAATTCTCTCGATCTTGGTCGAATACTCGGTGTTGTCCTGCGAAAGCCTGAACGAGAATCCGTACACGTCGCTGCCCGGGGTGTCGAAATCGTAGTCGACGACGCCGGCGTTGTAGACATACGTCTTATAGCGGGCTTCGCTTGCCACTTCGGACGAATTCATAAGATCGTAATCGCCCGGGGTCTCGATCGTGGACATTTCGCCGCCGTACTGTTCGGGATCGATCGACCAATCGGTAACCGTACCGACCGCATTCGTGACGACGATGTTGGTGAATTCCGCGCCGTTGTCGTAGTTGGGAAGACCCAGCGAATCGTTGTCGTAGTTATAGATGTCCAGACCGACGTTGAAACGGACGGTGGCGCAGGCGGTCATCGCGGCGGCTTCGTAGTCGCGCGTGAAGATCTGCTCGTTGGTCTCGGCGTCCGCGATGGTGAGACGGTCGACATAGTAGGTGTCTTCCCCTTCGCCCATCGTGACGATTTCGCCCGTCATGACGATGTCGTGATCGGGATGCCATACGCCCTCTTCCTCGTCCCAGGTGGAGGACATGACGAATTCGTCCGTGTAGACGGTGCCCAGAGAGCCGTCATAGCCGTCGTTGGGATCGGCGTTGGTGTTGATGTCGCCGTAGTAATAATACCAGTTGCCGTCCGTCGTGTCTCAGTAGATGCCGAAGCTGGCAACTATGTAGGAGTCGGGCATGATGAAGCCGACTTTCGCGTACACGGGTTCCTCCCCTTCATAGGTGGGACGGATAGAGGCTTCCGTAAAGTCGATGGTATATGCCGACTTCACGATGCCGCTGTAAGGTTCCATATCCACCTGCACGTTGGCGTCGTAGTTGCGGTACACGTTCCAGGTCGCAACCGTTCCGTCCTGTCCTTCGCCGATGCCGACCACTTCCGTGCCCTGATAGTCGGGCGAGAAAGTACCCGCCGCCTGCTTGAACACCACGATGTCCTGCGAACTGGCGGTGTACAGATCGGCAAAATAGGTGCTGAGCCAGGGGACGTATTTATCCAGCGACGTGCCGTTCTCGTAATACCAGAACATATCCTGCGTAGTTTCGCTGTATGCGTCATAGTTGATGAACAGCTTCACGTCGTCTGCGGTGCCCTTGGTCACATAGTCTTCCACGTCGCCGTCGTTCGCACACGCGGCGATCGCGTCGTAAAGGCTCTTGTAGCTGCCGTACGCTTCGCCCGTCGATTCCGAATAGACCGTGTAGATCGCCTCGCGCGTATCTTCGGAATAGTGCACTTCCTCCACCGGGGTTTCAGGCGTAGAGGACGACCCCCCACCTGTATCCGAGCTTCCCGTAGACGTCCCGGGAGTAGTGCTGTCCGAGTCGCCGGTCATTCCGCCGCAAGAGCTGAGCAGAAGCGCCAACGTCAGCACGGAGCCGCCCAAAATGCCAAAAAATTTTTTCATGCAGTTTTCCTCCTGTTTGCATTTGACTTTGTTCTTTCAAAGCGATTCTATTATATCATTGTTCTTTTCCGTTGTCAATAGATATTTGAAAATTTTTTTCTTTTTTTTCACGATTTTTTGACGAACTCGAAAGAATCCGCCTTTCATTCCGCAATTTTTTTTCTTTTCCGTCCCCTCCCGCCACCCCACACCATGGCTCCCTTGTGCAAAGAGGGAATACCGACCAGGCAGCCCCCCTTGTGCAAAGGGGGGAAGCGGAAGGGGGGATTGTCTCGCCCGGATTTACTTCCGCTTGCCGCGCAGCGTGAGGCAGCCGCCGGCGAGAAGCGCCGCCGCGGCGGTAAAGGCGAAGCCCAGAGCGCTGCCGCAGCCGCTCCCTTCCCCTCCGGACGTCGTTTCTCCGCCCGACGTGCCCGAAGTGCCGCTGTCCGAACTGTCGCCCGGCTGTTCTGCGGCAACCGTCACGGCAAACGCCTGCGTGTACAGGAGATCGTCGCAGTTGCGGCTGCTCGTCGAATACACCGATTCGTAGAGATAGGACGCGATCACTTCATAGCCGTTTTCCGTCTCGGTCAGCGCGAAAACCGTCCCCTCCACCGTCTGTTCGGTGCCGTTATACATCACGAGCGTGAGGGAGATCGTATCGCCGACCGCAAGGGTCGCACCCGCTTCGAGCTGCGTCTCCGTCCCGACGAGGCGTTCGGGGTTGAGGTATTTGTCTCGCGCGTTATTGACATAATATTCCGCGGAGTCGGTGGTGAGCCCGACATAGCCCAGGGAAGCCGCCTGGCGCACGGAAATGGTCGTCGCATACGTCCAGTACCAGCCGATAAAGCCGCGGTCGCGGAGCATCGCGTTGAGTTCTTGCGTCACGCCGCCGTAGTTCATATCCACGTTGGTGTTATAGTTGCCCAGCCAGACGAGATCGTTGGCGAAGCTGTTCACCGACGGGCTGCCGAGATACGCCGTCGGCACCTGCGGCATCACGTTTTTCACTTCGCCGAGCGTGGCGAGAGAGAAGGAGATGATCACCACCTGATCGTAGCAGTCGTATTCGTCCAGCTTTTCCTTGATGAGGGGGACGATCTCGTTGTTGGTCGATTTGATTTCCAGCACGAACACGATATCCGTCTTGACGAGTTCCGCAAGCACGTCCTCCAGAATGGGAATTTCTTCGTCGCCGTACTGGTCGAGGCGATATTGACGGATTTCTGCCAGGGACATCGTTTCGATATTGCGGTTGGCGTCCACGCCGCCGTTCACGCTTTCGACGTTGGTCGTCTCCGCCAGGGTCGTGTTGTGCATCAGGACGACTTCGTCGTCCGTCGTGAGATAGACGTCGAATTCGACGTGGGAAATGCCCGCTTCCGCCGCGTTGAGAAGTCCGGAAATGGAGTTCTGGTTATGCGTCTGCGGCGTGCCGCGGTGCCCCACGACAAAGGACGTCCGCGACGTCGAGCCTTCGGGATAAGTCGCCAGAACGTCGTACGCCTGCGCAAAATCGTCCGTGACGATGCCGTAAGCGCCGCTGTTGATCGCTTCATAGAAGCCGAAATCGTCGCTTCCCTCCACCATCGCCCAGACCGTCTTGAAACGCTTCTGAATGTATTCCACGTTGTCCTGCGTCGCGAGTTCCGCGGGCAGCACCGCCACGTTGGCGTAATTGGAGTTCGCCACCGCCACGACGTCGTCGTACAGGTCTTCCGCCTCTTCGAACAGGATGATGCCGCGGATGCTCGTCTTGGCTTCGCGCACCGATTTCACGAGCGCCGGTTCGGACGACATCACCGCCATGTCCAGAATGTCTATTTCGTCGGTCAGAAACGCCGTCAGCGCGTCCGCCGCCGCCTGGTCGGATATATACAGCACGGGGATGACGTTGTGGTTGAGGGATTCGTAAACGTCCGCGAAATCCCCCAGCGCCGTCCCGTCGTCGCCGACGATCTGTCCGTTTGCCGAATAGTTGAGAATGGCGTTTGCGGGGCGCTCGTTGTCCGCGGAGGCTGCCGCCGCCGTCAGCGCCGAGAGATCGTCCGCGTCATGCACCCACGCCGCCACCGCGGGCGGGCTGATGAGCCCCGTCTCCGCTTCATAGGTGTCGACCAGCGTCGTGTCCGTCACGAGACCGCCCTCTTCTTCCTCTTCGATCTGATCGGTGATCGTCACTTCCCTGATCGTCACCACGCTGCCGTTGACGATGAGGGCGAATCCGCCGCTCGTCAGATCGCCGCCCAGGCTCGCGCTCTTGGTCGTCGTATCGTAGGTGCGCATGAGGACGTCGTCCATGTAGTGGTACGCCGTCGTCCCCTCCATGACGATCTTCATCGTGTGATATTCGCCGTCGCTCAGGGGCGCGCCGCTGCCGTTGGCGTCGTCGAGGAACGCCCTGCCGTACGTCACGGCGGACGACGTGTTCGCGCCGTTATAGCGGTAGTTCATGATGTACCCTGCCATATACCCGTCGTCGTCGAAATTGGTGTGATACACCACCCCCAGCCAACGCCTATCGTTTTCCGCGTCCGTCATCCTGAAGGTCATCGTGAAGGTGAAGTCCTCCCACGTGTCTTCGCCGATGAGATAGGTGAGGCCGTAATAGCGGTCATTCAAAGTCGTGTGTCCGTCCGTGATATTCGTGGACTTCACGGACATCGTGCCGTCGTCGTTGTGCGTCGTCGTGTGCCCTTCGTAGGTGTCCGATTTATCGTAGACCTGCCAGCCTTCGGGCAGCGTGGAAAAATCGGAATAGGTCACGGTTTTGCCCGCGTCCTCCGCCGCCGCTTCCCGCGCCGGCTGCAACGTCATTGCCCCGCCCGTCAGACATGCGGCGAACAAAAACGCGCCTGCCGCCGTCAACACATTCCGCAATGAAACCTTTCGCATCGATATCCTCCTCATTGTTTTCCGGGCTTCCGCCCCCGTTTTCCGCCGGAACGCCGAAGTCCCCTTTTTTTCAGTGATATTATATATCAATTTCGCCCCGATGTCAATATGTTTTTGAAAAAAATCTTCATTTTTTCACTTATTCCTTTTTTCAAAAAGCCGTCCCCCTTTCTTTTTGAAATAATTTTTCTCACATACCCACATCCCCTGCCCGATGCGAAGCCCCTCCCCTTCCCCCTTTGATGAGGGAAGATGTCACCCCCCATTCTCATGCCTCCCCTTTTGGTAAGGGGAGGTGTGTCGTCCCATTCCCATGCCTCCTCTTATGGTAAGGAGAGGGAGCACACCACCATGCCTCCCCTTTTTGTCAAAGGGGAGGTGTCACGAAGTGACGGAGGGGATAAGAAGTTCGGAAACCGAGCGAAACGGAGGGGATAAAAAACAATTTCGGTTCAGACGCGTAAAAGACAAAAAGAGCCCGGATCTCCCCGAACTCCTCTTCGACATATTTATATTTGTAAAGGTTTTATAAAGGCGCGCGCCCCGATTAAACCAACTTCCCGACGACGGAGGCGTTGCTTTGGGCGATACATTCGTCGTAATGGGCTTTGTCGCTGAAATAGACTCCCGTGCAGATGACGTCGACGAGAAAGATCTGCACGATCTTGCCCGTCAGCGACCCCGCCTCCACGGGATGTTCGCAGGGCACCGCCGCCAGAACCACGTCCGCGTATTTGGTTAAGGGGGATTTTTCGTAACTTGTGACGACGATGATCTTTATCCCCCGCTTGTGCGCGTATGCCGCGAGGTCTACACTGTCCTTCGTGCCGCCCGAAACGCTGAAAATGACGAGCAGGTCTTTCTCCCCGCAGGAAGAGAGCAGGATGCTCTGCAAATGCAGATCGCGCTCACATTGGGAATAGATACCCATCTTCGTCAGGCGGTTGTGCAGCTCCAGCGCGGGGACGTACGAATTGCCCACCCCGAAACAGCTGATCGTCCTTGCGGAAAGCAGATACCGCACCGCCTGTTCCACCCGCTCGGGCGAGACCCGCTGACGGCATTTATCGAGCATCTCCATATAATTGTCGCAGATGTTGTGGATATACCCCCGCTCGCTGAGTTTTTTCTGCGCCGTGCCCACTTCCTGCGCCAGACTGAGTTTGAAATCCTGATACCCGCCGAAGCCCAGGGAACGGCAGAAACGCAGCACCGTCGCCTCCGCGACCCCCGCCGCCAACGCAAATTCGGTGATGGAAAAATAGATGATGTTCTCATACGAATTCGTTTCGAGAAATTCGATGAGTTTACGCTGTAATTTGGTTACTTTTTTTTCGCGTATCTTTTCGATGCGCTCTTTAATCGTCAATTCGCCGTTCATGTTTCCGCCCGTTTCGCCGCAGCCCTTTCACGGATGCGGCGGCATATTACCGCAGATTTATTATAGCAGGATTTTTACGAAAAATCAACAGTTTTTCGTCTCAAAGCAACAATTTTTTGTAAAACGCGCCGTTTTATAATTATATCGAAGCTTCCCGAAGGGGGTTTCGATATATTTTTTTATATTTGGGCGGCGGCATTACGCAAAGGAGAACGGAACATGAAACGGAAGTATGTACCTATTGAACAGGCAATCGCTTGGGGCAAGGAGCAATGCGCCCCGTATTTCGACAATGACGCCAACGTCGGTATTTGTGCCGTCGTTGACGTGTCGGACATGGGCTATTGCAAAGACGGCGTAACGCGTTGGTATCATTTCAATATGAACGGCGTGCCGTGCTATACACTCAAATTTTGAGTGAGTGAGAGCTGTGCTATCGGCTATACGGGCAAATACATTCGACAAAGGAGAAGCGAAGCAATGAAAAACGGAGCGGACAGATACATTGAAACGGTCGCATATCTCGGCAAGTTATACGACTATGCGAACGGCAAGTTATTCGGCGGGGAACTTGTAAAGCCCGTCATAACGGTACAGACGGACGAGCGGAACAAAACGAATGGTTGGTGGTCGGTCGGTAAGGTTTGGAAAGAGAACGGCGAAGATGAGGGCGAGCACGAATTGAACATGACGGCGCAACAGCTCAACCGCCCTATCGGGGAGATTGCGGCAACGCTCATTCATGAAATGTGTCATCAGTACGCGACAATTCACGAGATGAAAGATACGTCGCGTTCGGGCAATTATCATAACAAGTTGTTCAAGAAGATAGCGGAAACGCACGGGCTGAATGTGGAGTGCGTGCCGAAAATCGGTTGGTCTCATACGACGTTGACGGACGAGACGGCGGCAAAAATAGCCGCTTTCACGGCGGAAAATCCGCCCACGGTGATTTACCGTTTGCCTATCATGAAAAGCCAAATCACGAAGAATACGAGCACACGCAAGTATGTATGCCCTGTCTGCGGGCAATCCGTGCGGGCAACGAAGCGCGTAAATATCATGTGCATGGACTGCAACGCCCCTATGGCGGAAGAAGAATAATCGCACTGATGAGCCGTTGGGAGTACGGCGAAACGGACAAGCGGGGGGCACACCTCCGACCCCCGCCCCGTCTGCGAAAGCAAAAAATTGGACGGCTGGCAACCCACTGCCAAAGGAGTTTATCAAAATTATGGCAAAGGAACAGAAAGGCATGAACGGAGCAACGGAGCAGGTGGCGGAAATGCGGAACGGGAATTTTGTAATTCGGCGCGAAGCGATTTTGGACAAGCGCGGCAATCAGTATGTGACGAGCGATGGGCGGCTGTACTTCAAGTACAAACTGCACGGCAATCTGCGCGGGCGCAAAGTGGTTGTGGATTTCTCGCCGAAAGATAAGGGCGGGTATCTCCCTCTCGATTTGGTTTTTGACGTCAATCCCGAAGCGGAACTTGACATTACGGACGAAGTGACGGAATTTAACGGCAGGAAACAACACCGCACGGTCTATACAGTGAACACGGTCGATGAAAACGGCGTTGTGTGGCACTGTGAGGTGAAGCCCACGGGCAAGTCGGACGTGGATTTACTCACCATGCTCATGAACATGGTGAATATGCCTGTCAAGCCCGTTGAGGTCACCCCCGAAACGGCGGCATAAAAAATAGAGCAGTCCCCCGCCTGTGGAAAATTCATGGGCGGGCAGACGGCTATTTATTCTTTTTAATAGGAAAAGTCCCCTGCAAGGGGTGTTAGCTCCCTGCAAGGGTGATGAAAGGAAAATACGGAATAAGGAGACAACGGGAAATGAACGGATTTTTGGAAGTTCGGATTTGGGAAGTGGGCGGCAAAATCGGAAAGCGGTGCATGGTACCTGTGCGGACGATAACGGGCATTTTAGAGGACAAAGACGGAACATTCATTGAAACGGGAACGGACGGAAAAGGCAAGGAAACGGGTGTGTTTGCGGTCGATAAATATGAGACCGTACGGGACAAAATTCAAAATTTATGAGGTGGCATTGTGGCAATTACGAGAAGAGATCTGCAAGCCGAAGTTGACCGCTTGAACGATAAGTATTGTTCACGGACGGGCAACGAATTGCGCATACAGGGCGCATACGGCGGGTATCAAGTTCAGCTGACGGGCAAACGCCGTAAAGACGGCAAGGGTTATCGCGGCATGGGGTCAGGGTGTACGGAAATCACATACGGCTATCAGTCTGCGCGCGATACGCTTGCCGACTTATGGAAGAACGAAGCGAAAGGTTATGTCCGCCAAAAAGTTCGCGCGTATGAGCCGAAACGCGAACGCAGAAACAACGGAAATACGAAGTTTTAAGAGGTGAGATTATGCCAAAGGCAAAGTATTCCGCAAAGGAACGCAAAGCGTATCACATGGGGCGTGCATACGCCACGGCAAAGGCGGGCAGGCGTGTAGCTTGCCCCGATGAAGCGACGAAGCAGTCTTTCCGCAATGGCGTGAATGACGTGCGCGGGAAGAAAAGCACTGCGAAAAAGTCCGCACGAAAAGGCGGCAAGAACAAAGGCGGCTTTTGCTATGTCGTGAACAGCGACGGCGAAATCGTTGAAGTGACGAAGTGTTGAGGTGGCGGTATGGCATTTTTGAAAAAGCTGACAAATTCGGAAAAGCGTGTTATGGCGGCAAATGCTGGCTGGCGCGAGAACGAAGCGTTGAAGCGTACATATTGCGTTACGTCCTCGAAGCCGTCGAAAGGTCATGACGTTATCACCTTGCACTATTGGCATACGGATAGTGACGGGAATAACGTCCGTCGCCGTGCGGACTATGACCGTAAAACGCACCGTTGGGTATAAGCTATGATACGTTTTACGCGAAAACAGAAAGAGCTTGCCCGTACTGCTTCTGCGGCACGTCTGCAAAGTATGTACGAGTATAGCGAACATAAGTTGGACAATGCGGCGCGGCGCGGTGATTTGAAAGCCGTTGACCGTGCGATGAAAGAGCACCGTGACTATGAGTATGCGTTGCTCTGTAAGAAAGCGAAAAAATTTTAAGGAGATAAAAGAAAATGCAAAGGAACAATATTGGTTGGAAAATTCTTTCCCTTTTTCTCGCCCTCATTATTGTTGCGGGCGTGATTGTCGGCGTTGTGTTTTGGGATAGGGGCAACATTGTATTCAACCCTATCGAACAGGAACAGCCCGCAGATGAAGAAGAACAGCAAGGTGAAGAAGATGACGGCGGCGCTCCCGTTACGAATGAGGACGGCGAAGAGGTTGCAAGCAATACCCCCGTTGCCATGCCTATGGCGATGACGTTCCGTTCGGCACGTTCTTTGGACGGTGTGGAAGCGGCGTATGACAGTGTAACGCTTAAAGCGACAGTCGAGCCGATTAACGCAACGGACAAGCGTTTGGATTGGTCGGTTTCATTCGTCAATCCTTCCGACGCATGGGCAACGGGTAAGACGGTCACGGACTATGTAACGGTCACCCCGTCGAGCGACGGTGCGGATACGGCAACGGTACAGTGCTTGCAGGATTTCGGCGCGAAAATCAAAGTTACGGCGGCAAGTCGTGCATATTCCGACAAAAAGGCGGATTGTACAATTGATTTTGCGAAACGCATTGAGGACATCAGTTTTTCGTTTCAGCCGTCGAGCGGCGGCAGTGCTGTCGTGGCAAATGCGAACGATGAAACTATGTCAATTCCCACTTGGAATTGTTCTTTGACGCTTACGCCGTCGATTACTTATTCCGATTTCACGGTTGAAGATACGTTTGCGGAAGAATATACGATTGTTGAGGGCGAAGGTGCTGAAACAATGTATGCGGCGCTTGCTGAAATCGGCGGCACTGCGGCGACGATTGCTCTTTCTACTCCTATTCCTTTTGTCGGCTCTTCGTCGTCTTATCCTATGGAGTCTGGTTTTATGGATAATGCGAGCGCATCTGAAAGCGGCGGCCCGTATTATTATGGCGAACGTCCCGAATTGTTCAACGATATGTTCGCATGGCTTCGCGATAATTCCACTTCTCCGCTTTTCGCGTTTGAGTTTGAACTGACGGGAACGTATTCCTCGGTCAGCGGCAGTATCGATATTCTGTTCGACGCCGGCTCTTATGTAATCGCGGTATCGGGCGTGTCTCTCAATCAGTCGAGCATTATCGTTTAAGGCGGTGAATTATGAGCAGGTCGGGCAGTACGTTTGGAAAAGTAGTTGCGTGGTTCGTGGCTGTTTTGCTCATAGTCTGTGTTGTTTTTGTCGGCGTGTACTTCGGGTTGCAAAGTCAAGGTAAGACGTTTTACGTCGAGTATGGCGGGCAACGTTATTTGGGCAATGCGGACGGCGGAAGTCTGTGGCTTGCGCCGTCCGACAAGCACGAATTTTCCGTAAAGTCTTTGACGGGCGGTGAAGTCGATTATTCTGTTAGAGTAACGTCAAACAGGGAAAAGAACTTCCGTTTTACAGTCGGTACGGAGATGTATCGACTGTATAACGATAATGCCGAATTGGACGATTATTCGGATATGTTCGGTTTGGAAGTTTCGTCAACGGGTTTTTCGTTGACAATCCCGCAGGATATGGACGTTGAAAACGTGCTTGAACAGCGTTACGGCGGCAGTATAACGCCTATGGATTACGACATAACCGAATACACGGACTATTTTGCAATAACGGTCACGGTGGATAACAGCACGGTCGTTTTGCCGTTTAACAGTGACCCCATGCAGGTTTCACTTGACTGTTCGCAGTTTATCGTCGGCGATATTCCTATGTCAGAAGTGCCGTATTATTCGATTTTTGCTCTTTATTATGCGGACAGCATAGATTATTCGGTTTATGCCGAATTGCCTGTCAACGCATACGTGGGCGAAAGGGTTGAGTTTACGATTGATTATGACCCTGCGGAATGTGAAATCACCCGTGTGGTGCTGTTGGACGAGCAGGACGAAATTATATCGGATTTGCAGTCGCAGGACGGCGTATATTCTTTCTTTATGCCCGCCGAGTTGGTCTCGATTTGGGTGTATTCTGTGAGTAAGTGAGGAATACATAATGAAAAAATTTTTGAAAGTACACTTTCAACGGCTTATATCGCTGTTTGTTTTCATTATGCTTTGCGTGGCAATGGTTTTGGGCAGTCATAGTACCGCCCCCGTTGCTTATGCCGATACGCTTATCGGCGACGTGCAGATGGATAGTTCCAACGTTATGGACGATTTGCAAAGCTCCACCGTTGATGGTGAAGCCTTCGATTTTCGTGACTATGCCTTTGACGAGCAGGGCGAAACGAATGTGTTTGCGCTTGCGGAGTATTGTTATAGTTTTTACAGTAATCTGCAAGGCAATTACGGTTTGTACGTCTATGTGCATAATCCGCGCGGGCTGACGTTCAATCTGAATTCTACGCGCAATGCAATTCAGTTGCGGGCGGGTGAGCAAGAACATTCCGTCAAATATATGCTTTTGTATCTCAATCAATGCGAGATACCGAATTATGAGGGCTTGTTCCTCAAATTCAAAGTCTATATGACGGGTGAGCAGAAAGCGGATATTTTGGCAAGTTTGAACAGTACGGAACGTATTTACGACGTAACGGAAATCGAACTTGTGACGGCAAGCACGGGCGAAGCGGAAAATTATCAGGTGTCTACCAAATATTTTTATACGGGCTATGCCGCAGGTTACGGCAGTGACCCGAACGCTGACAGTACGCTCGATATTGACAGCGAACAGGCAGATACCTTGCATTTGAAGCCGCAGTACACGGCATATCGCCCCGAAGGTACGAACGGTAAAAACGATTATACGCAGGACAGTTTGCATAGCGTGTATTTTGCCGTGCCAAATGATTTTATCGAACTGTTCGGGGAAATGTCCGCCGTTCATGCCCGCTGGCTGGACGCCGTTTTGAAGCCCATGCTTGTAACGGGCAATCAGGCGGCATATAACGCAATTCGCAATTATCTCGGCGTTGATTTGAACACGGTGGACGGGAACAGTCACGGCGGGAAAATTAAGGATATGGGTTATCTGTATCTCGGCGACTTAACGCAAAAACCGTTTGCGGACGGCGGCTATGACCAATGGTGGTATGGTTATTCTTATAACTTCCCCGACGTTCCCCCGTCCTCTATGTTCGCGCATGAGTATTACGGCGACGTTGTAAATCCGCTGTATTACATATTCAATTCGGGTGACGGCGTGGACAGCGCGGATAATTACACCATTTCATCGGAAGATTTGATTGCCGCATTGAAAACGAGTAAAGACGTTTATGGCGGCGAGTTGGTAAACGATAAATACAGCCGTACGATATTTGAAAGTGTCGCCGATACGTTTACCGAAGTCAATATCGAACGTGAAACGGAATATGCCCTGACGAGCGAAATTATTTCGCAAACTTGGTGGGAAAAACTTTGGGGCAATTCCCATGTGGAAAGTTCTGCAAAGTTTGACGGTATTCAGGCAATTTATCCGATTGACCAAGAGACGGATTTACAGGGTACAGACGATGAGATCTCGCAAAGGCTCTATGTTTCGGCAGGTGACGTGCAGGATTTGAAAGATTTTTGTGCTGACCCTGAAAATGCGGAATGTACCGTGTATCTGTTCCGTTATCAGACGAGCGATTATATTTCGCAGGAAGCGACATGTTTGGAGTGGAACGGCAGGTCTTGGGTACAGGGCGATAGCAACGCTTATTTCTTTCAGGAAACGGTCAATTTGGATTTCGATATTATCGACGTGACGTTTTCCAACGGTAAAGTCGATACCGTTATCCCCGTTGCCATGAAGCCTATCGACGTTGTTCCTGCGGCAACTCCACCCGTACACACGGAGAGTGACGCAATAACTCCTGCATGGTGGGCGTATGTCATTCTTGTCGTCGGCGAAGTCCTTATCTTGTGGTTGTTGCAGATACTTCTTGTAAAATTGTGCGGTTTGCCGAATTGGGTTATGCTCATTCTCATTGCTGTGACCGTGGTGCTGGATATATTCTTTATCCAAACATGGGCTTTGTCCATAACGGAATGGCTCGACCCTTATCTCGGTTGGCTGTCTTTCAAGTAGGAAATTTGAAAGTGCACTTTCAAAAAGGTAGGCTATGATTACGATAATATTCGCCCCGCCGCGAACGGGCAAGACGTGTTTTTTAACACATATTGCGAATATGGCGGCATTTGACAGACAACGGAACACCGCTATGCGGCGGGAGATATTATTGAAGCGGCAAAGCGGTTTTGACGGGTTGGAGACGATACCCGTACATTGTGTATCGGCGAATTACGATATTGTCATGCACAAGTTCGGGTATCGTCCCCGCCTTTCCCGCCGTATCAATCCGTTTCGTTTGGGCTATGCGAATGAGTTCGTGCAAACGCATTTCAATTTGCCGCATGAGTGTATTTGTATTACCGAAGCGCAAAAGTATTTGAACAGCCGAATGTCCCGCTATTTCCCCGATTGGCAAAGCCGTTGGTATGAACAGCATGGGCATAACGATTTGGATATCTGGCTCGATACGCAGCGCCCTATGCTGATTGACGTGAACGTGCGCGAACTTGCGCAGTTCATTGAAATCGTGGATTTGGCGTTCAAGTACGACGGTTTCGGGCGTGTGTGTTCGCTCAAATGGACGATACGCTGTATTGATAACAGCGGTCTTTTTGACCGATATATGCAAAGCGGGAAGAAAGACAAGGATTGTTACACGGAAGAAGTCGTCAAAGCCGATTATAACGTGTTCGCCTGCTATGATAGTCAGAATTGCAAGCCGAAGTTTTACGACGGGCATTTGCATAGCGATTTCGACTATATGTCCGCAGAGCCGAACGACGGCACGATAGACGGCTATATCAAATATTTGCGGGATATGGACGATGAATTGCCCGAAAACTTCTATTCGCGGGGGAAAGCGTGATGACGATTAACTACAACAAGAATAAGCTCATCGACACTTGTTTGGAAACGTATTACGGCACATTTGCCCGCACGCTCGATACCGCCGATTTTGTACCTGAAAAGTACAACAAGAAGATTTTGGCGTACATTTTCAAGAATATGAAACGGCAGTTCCGCAGATTGGATAGAGCGGACGCGCAATATCAACGTGCCGTGCGGAAAAAGGATAAGGCAAAGGTAAAACAGGTAAGGGCGGAAGCGAAGGAAAAAGCCCGCTTGGAAAAAGCAAATGCGAAGCAGACAAAGAAAAACGCCCGCTTGGAGAAAAAGAAAGCGAAGCGGGCAAAGGTGAAAGCAAGGAAAAATGCCCGTAGCGGGCAGTAGTTTCTTTTGATAGTTGCTCCCGCAGGGTGTTATTCCCCGTAGGGGTGATAAAAGCCGATTGGGGCGGGAAAGCCCCTTTCGGTATTACTTTTATGAGGTGAGATTATGTTCAAACATGGAAAGACGGGGCAGATTTATTACTCTGTCCGTGAAAAGATTAACTATTATAGTAAGCGTGCCTATAATAACAAATCGATATCTCCTGCGCAAAAACAACACGCTCTTAATCGT
>DVGN01000007.1 GCA_018712725.1 Candidatus Scatosoma pullicola | reverse complement strand
ATAACCGAAGTTTCGGGCATCAGTCGCGGACGGGACAAGGAGCCTGCGTAAAGTCCGACGGGAGTGTACGCAATAAGTACATGACCTAAGGACTGCGCAAAGGCGACACAGTATCCGTCCGATGAATCACGCCCGAAACTGCTCCGCATTTCGTAAGGGCAAAAAATGATAACAAGTGACGGGATTTTTGCGGATTGATTCGGCGTTTCCAATTTGAACTATCGAAAATGGACTTTCTTATCCCCTCCGGTGCTACGCACCACCTCCCCTTACCATAAGGGGAGGCATGAAGGGGAGCGTGCTACTACTTATCAAAAGGGGAGGCTTGGGTGGTCGGCGGTTTCGTGGCACCCTTTCCATAAAGGTTTGGTTGGCGGGTAAAAGGCGGGGGAGGCGGGAAGGGTGGGCGCTGTTTTCCCTTACCATAAGGGGCGGGAAAACGGCAGGAATCCTCGCAGGGGAGCGAAGGCGCGGAAAAAAAGAAAAAGGGATGAGAAAGATGATAAAAGGGCGAAAGGGAAAAATCGGGTCGCGAAACGGTTGCCTTTTGGGCGGAGATGTGGTATAATGAGAAAAATTCTGCGGGACAGGGCGCCGGGCGACGGCGGGAAGGAGCGGCAAGACATGGACTTTGCATTCATAAGCGATCTGGACGGATATTTCTGCGAGAAATATGCCGATTACGACCGGATTTGTATTCTGAAGGGCTATGTCATGCCCAAAATGCAGACCACCGAGCGGCGGGAGGACGGGACGGATTATTCCTATACCCTGCCCGCGTCCACGATGCGGCTCGCCTTACAGGAAAAGCGGGAGGATCTGCTCGCGCAGCTCAAAGAAAAGATGTGGGATTCTTCCTTCTCCTTTTCTTTCCGCCCCCTGAGGCTGATCGACCGCTGCAAGGAGCGCTTTGCCAAGGATTCCTTCTACAAGCATTTTCCCGCCGTTCTGAACAAGTACGGGCTGACCCCCGAAAGCGCGCGCGGGTACGTCGACGTGGACGAAATGACCTGGAAGCGCATCTGCAAGGGGGGCTGCCGACCGACCAAAAATCTGCTTTTTACCCTGGCGATCTCTGCGGGATTTTCCCTCGACGACCTCGTGGATCTGCTCAACCGCTGCGATCTCTTTCTCGATTATACCGAAGTCAAAGATACGGTCGTCGCATACCTGCTGTCCCGGAATATCCATAATCCCGAGATGGTGCGGGCGGCGCTCGAAGAGTATAAGGTGGGGAATCTCTTCTTCCCGAAGGCGGAAAAGGAATCGGCGTCCGAAGCGGAAGCGGGGGATTGAGGGCGCGTCGCCCGCGCGGCGGCGCTCTGGAATTTGTTCAGAATTTGCGCGTTAAAGATAAAAAATAAAAAAACGGCGAAACGATAAAAACAGAATAACCGAGCGGGAAAAGAGTACCCCGCGCGGAGGGGCGACGGACAGAGAGCCGCGGGAAAAGCTGAAAGCGCGGCGTGCCTTTTCGCACGGGCGAAGTGCGTTCCCGCGCTATCAGGTCGGACCAATCCTCCGCGGCAGCCCCCGTTATCGGGCGAAATGAGGGAAGGCGTTTTTGGCGCTTTCCGAAATAAAGTGGAACCGCGCCCGCGTGCGCCTTTATACTATATAGTGTCGGACTTCGGCGGCTGTATGGCAGAAAGGCGTTTTTTTGCGCCTTTTCGGAGCTTGCGGTCAGACCCGCGCCGACAGGGAGGTTTCGGTTATGTGGTTTTCAAGACTGCGCGCGGACATTGCCGCCGCCAAGAAAAACGACCCCGCCGCAAGGAACAAATTTGAAATTTTTCTCACCTATTCGGGGGTGCATGCCCTGTCCCATCATCGGTTTGCCAATCGGCTGTACCGGATGCACCTCAAACTTCTGGCGCGCGTCGTCAGCCAGGTTTCCCGATTTCTGACGGGCATCGAGATCCACCCCGCCGCCAGGATTTATCCCGGCGTGTTCATCGACCACGGCAGCGGCGTCGTCATCGGGGAGACGGCGGAAGTGCATTCGGGCGTCGTCATCTATCAGGGGGCGACCCTCGGCGGCACGGGCAAGGAGGGGGGCAAGCGGCACCCCACCCTCATGGAAAACGTCACCGTGTCCGCGGGCGCCAAGATTTTGGGAGGGTTCACCGTGGGGGAAGGCGCCAAGATCGGCGCGGGCGCCGTCGTGCTCAAAGAGGTGCCTCCGCACGCGACCGTCGTCGGCGTGCCCGGCAGGGTCGTCCGCATCCGCGGCGAAAAGGTCGCCGAGCCCGATCTCTGTCAGGACAAAACCGATCCCTGGCAGTGCTATCGCAAGGAACTCTGTCATTTGCGGACGCGGGTCGCCGAGCTGGAAAAGGCGCTGGGCGCGGCTTGCGGAGAGAGCGCGGCGGCGGATGCAGAGGTGCCCGACGAAGCGGCGGAAGAGGAAACGGAAGGGGCAGGGGAGCGGTGAGCGCGATTGAGAAACGGAAAAAGATTTTACGGAGAGACGATCGCGTGTGCGCGGCAAGCTGCGTTGACCGCTGACGCGGTGGGGCGCAAATCTGCGGTTTGCTTGGTTGGGAAGGGTTTCGGCTGTCGCCGAATGATTGCCTGCGGCAATAGAGCGCAAAACTCCGTTTTGCTTAGTGTGGGATAGGTTGCGCGGCGTTGCCGCGTTGACCGCTGACGCGGTGGGGCGCAAACCTGCGGTTTGCTTGGTTGGGAAGGGTTACGTCTTCGGCGTTTGATTGCCTGACGGCAATGGGTTTCTTTCGTGGGCGCTGCCCACACCCGCAAGGGACAATGTCCCTTGACCCATATTGCGCAAACCTGCGGTTTTCTTGGTGGGGGCGGTTGTCGGCGTTTCTGTGCGCCGCCCTTGATTCGGATTTATTCGTAAATCTCGCGGCAATTCTTTTGCTTGGTGAAAGAATTGCCGCGAAGACAAAACTTTCAAGGAGTCAATATGAAAATCTACAATACGCTGACGGGCAGGAAAGAGGAATTCGTGCCCCTCGAAGAGGGTAAGGTCAGGATGTACGCCTGCGGGATCACCGTGTCGGGCGAAGCGCACATCGGACACGGCTATCAGGCGCTCATTTACGACATCATGCGCAAATACCTGCAAAAGAAGGGATTCAAGGTGACGTACGCGCGCAATTACACGGACGTGGACGACAAGATCATCGCCAAATCCAAAGAGACGGGCATTCCCGCCGACGTGTACGCCGCGAAGATGATAGAGGACATCGATGAAGTGATGGGGGAATTTCACGTGGACGACCCCGACGTCTGGCTGAAAGCGACCGAGAACATCGGCAACATCATCTCCTTTATCCGGGCGCTCATCGACAAGGGACATGCCTATGCGACGAAGAAGGGGGACGTCTATTTCGACGTGGACACCTATCCCGCTTACGGGCATCTCTCCCACCGCTCCCTGGAAGACGCGCTGGACGGGGTGCGCGTCGAGAACGACGACGAGAAGAAAAACGCCTACGACTTCGCCCTCTGGAAGAGCGCCAAGCCAGGCGAGATCTGCTGGGATTCCCCCTGGGGCAAGGGGCGGCCGGGCTGGCATATCGAATGCTCGGCGATGAACCGCGCGGCGTTCGGGGATCAGATCGACCTGCACGGCGGCGGCAGGGACCTCATCTTCCCCCACCACGAAAACGAGATCGCGCAGACGGAAGCCCTGACGGGCAAGCCCTTCGTCAAATATTGGACGCATAACGGGCTGATCAAAGTCAACGGGCAGAAGATGAGCAAATCCTTGGGCAACAGCCTGCTCTTGTCCGATCTTCTGAAAAAGTATTCGGACGAAGCCGTCAAATTCGCGCTGCTCGGCACGGGGTACCGCAACGACATCAATATCACCGACGACCTCTTCCCCGGCGCGGAAAAGCATATGTACGATTTCTATCTCACGCTGAAAGCCGTCGAAGGGGCGGGGCTGACCCCCTCCGAAGCGGACAAAGCGTATGCGGCGAAGGTGGACGCCGAATTCGACGGGAGCATGGACGACGATTTCAACACCGCGCTGGCGCTCGGCAATCTGTTCGGATATTTCAAGGAGATGCGGAAATTTCTCTCCGAAGGGGACGGACGGGCGGCTGCGCTGGCGGCGCAGGTGCGGGGGACCTATTCCCTTCTGGGGCTCTTCCGCAGGGACGCCGCGGAATATGTGGACTGGTACGAAGCGCGGGGGGCGGAAGAGATCCCCGCCGAAGTGAAGGCAGTCGCCGAAGAGCGGTTTGCCGCCCGCGCGCAGAAGGATTGGAAAAAGAGCGACGAACTGCGCGAAAAACTCGCGGCGATGGGGTATGCCGTCAAGGATTCCAAGACGGGATACGAATTGACGAAATTGTGATTTTTTTCCTTGCGGGCGGCGGGAAAATGCGGAATTTCTGCGGGGCAGGGATTTGACGAGCGCAAATTTTTGCCCGCGGGGCCGCCCCGTATTCATTTTGTATAATTTCCCGGAAAATTCCGCAAGATTGCAAAGGGGGCTGCATGGCTCTGTTTCTTTCGGTTTACCCTTATTGAAAACGAGCTTTCTTATCCCCTCCGTCACCTCGTGACACCTCCCCTTACATCTCCGTTTCGTTAAATTTTTCGAAGAAAAAATTTAACGAGAGTCTGCGGAAAATTTTAACGGAGAGACAACCGCGTGCGCGCGGAGCGCTGCTCCGCTATATCGCGGTTTTCCCTCCCTCTTTGCCCCGTTGGGGCAAAGTTCCTGTCCCCGAACTTCGAATAAGCAGGAATAACCGAAGTTTCGGGCATCAGTCGCGGACGGGACAAGGAGCCTGCGTAAAGTCCGACGGGAGTGTACGCAATAAGTACATGACCTAAGGA
>DVGN01000074.1 GCA_018712725.1 Candidatus Scatosoma pullicola | reverse complement strand
CTTTGCCTCCCCTTTTGGAAAGGGGAGGTGTCGAGCGGAGCGAGACGGAGGGGATAAGAAAGCCGGATTTCGATAGCGCAAATTTGAAACGCTGTCATAAATCCGCAAAAAGGGCGTCACTTGTTATGCACTTTTTGCCCTTGTAAAAAATGGAAACAAGGTGAAACGAGCGGCAGCGCCGCGAGAGAGGAAAGAAACCGGCAGTCAGCCGCATCGCGGCGTGTCGCCGGTGTCTGTCCTGTATAAATCTTTCCGCAGACACTCGTTAAATTTTTTTTCGAAAAAATTTAACGAAACGGAGATGTGAGGGGAGGTGTCACGAAGTGACGGAGGGGATAAGAAAACCAAAATGGAGCGGGCAGGGTTGCGGTGACGGCTTTGAAACACGGATAAATCGCAGGAAATTACGGACAGACCCGCAGGGGCGCCTCGTCGGCCGGTTACGGAAAATATCGGTCGGTTACGGCAAATCTAAGATCAATAAACGGCAAATCTAAGATCAATAAACGGCAAATCATTTTCGCCCGCGGGCGGAAAAGGGGAGGTTTTTTATGGCACAGCGGAGATCGGAAATCAAGAGAAAGACGGCGGAGACGGAAATTTTCCTCTCCCTCGATCTGGACGGCGAAGGCGCGGGCGGCATGGACAGCGGCGTCGGGTTCCTCAACCACATGCTGGAACTCTTCAAGACCCATTCGGGGGTCAATCTGTCCGTCGTCTGCCACGGCGACACGGAAGTGGACGCCCACCATACCGTGGAGGACATCGGCATCGCCCTGGGCGAAGCGTTCAAAGAGGCGCTCGGCGACAGGCGGGGGATCGAGCGGTTTGCCGACTGCGTTATCCCCATGGACGAAACGGCGGCGCAGGTCGCCGTCGACCTCAGCGGCAGGGGGTATCTCGTGTTCGACTGCCCCGAACTTTCGGAGGGCAAATGCGGCGATTTCGACGCCGAACTCGTCGAAGAGTTTCTGCGCGCCTTCTGCTATCGCGGCGGGGTGAACGCCTATGTGAAGATGCTTAAAGGCGGCAACCGCCATCACCAGGCGGAGGCGGTGTTCAAGGGACTTGCGCGGTGCGTCCGCAAGGCGGCGGAAATCACCTCTTCCCGCCTGCCCTCTTCCAAGGGCGTGCTCGGATGACGGGGATCGTCGATTACGGCGCGGGCAACCTCCGCTCGGTGCAGAAGGCGCTGGAATATCTCGGCGAAAGGGCGGTCGTGTCCGATTCGGCGGAAATTTTAGACGGCTGCGAGCGGCTGATTCTGCCGGGCGTCGGCGCGTTCGGGCAGGGCATGTCTGCGCTGAACGCGAAAGGCCTCGCCGATTATCTCCTGCGCCGCGTCGCGGACACTCCCCTTTTGGGGATCTGTCTGGGGATGCAGTTCCTCATGCGCCGCTCTTTCGAGGACGGGGAGCATGCGGGGCTGGGGCTGTGCGCAGGGGACGTCGTCCGCTTTACGCAGGGCAAAGTCCCCGCGATCGGCTGGAACGGCGTGACGGGCTTGCGGACCCCCCTTTTCGAAGGGCTGCCGGAGGGGAGCGAATTTTACTTCGTACACAGCTATTACGCGCCCGTGGGTGCGTACACGATTGGCAGGGCGGAGTACGGCGCGGAATATTCGGCGGCGGTCTGGGACGGGCGTAACGCCTACGGGGTGCAGTTCCATCCCGAAAAGAGCGGCGAAGCGGGCTTGCGGCTGTTGAGAAATTTTTTGCACCTTTAAGGTTTTGTTCTGTTCGGCGAAACGTATATATTGCGCAATACCTTGTCGGGTTTGCGTTTTGTCCCCCTCTTTCCCTGTCCCTTTTGAGGGAGGGGAGGTGTCACGAAGTGACGGAGGGGATAAGAGTAAATCCGCAAAAAGGGCGTCACTTGTTATGCTCTTTTTGCCCTTGTGAAAAATGGAAACAAGGTGAAACGAGCGGCAACGCCGCGAGAGAGGAAAGAAACCGGCAGTCAGCCGCACGGCGTGTCGCCGGTGTCTGTCCTGTATAAATCCTTCCGCAGACTTTCGTTAAATTTTTTCTCCGAAAAAATTTAACGAAACGGAGATGTGAGGGGAGGTGTCGAGCGAAGCGAGACGGAGGGGATAAGGGGTTGGGAAGCAAGCAGACGATCCCCCTTCACTTCCCCGCCTTTGCACAAGGGGGCGGACGGGGAGGGGACCCCGCCTTTGCACAAGGAAGCCAAGGTGGGGCGGAACGTGCGTCGCCAGCTTCTGTTACCCAAGGGGAGCCAAGATGCGGGGCGCTCGGCGCAACCCTGCCCCGCCGATGATTCATTTATCCGGAGGAAATCCATGAAACTCTATCCCGCCATCGACATCCTGGACGGCCGCGCCGTGCGCCTTTTGTACGGTAAGAGGGAACTCGTCACCGATTACGGCCTGCCCGAAGAACGCGCGAAAATGTGGATGGACGCGGGCGCGAAGGCGCTGCACGTCGTCGACCTTTCGGGCGCCTTCGAAGGGGACAGCCGCATCGACGGCGCCATTGAAAAGATCGCGTCGCTGGGTGCGGAGGTCCAGAGCGGCGGGGGACTGCGGAGCATGGACGCGATCAGGCGGCGGCTGAACGCGGGGGCGCGGTGGGTCGTGCTCGGCACGATCGCGCAGACCAATCCCGAACTGTTTGCGGAGGCGGCGGCGCTGTACGGCGACCGCGTCGTCGCGGGCATCGACTGCAAAAACGGCTTTCTTTCCGTCCGCGGCTGGACGGAGGAGAGCGGCGAGACGGGCGTGTCTTTCGGAAAGCGGGCCAAGGAGATGGGCGTGAAGCGCTGCGTCTTTACGGACGTCTCGCGGGACGGCGCACTCGTCGGCGCGGCGTTGGACGCGACGGCGGAAATGGCGGAAAAGACGGGCCTGGAAGTCATCGCGTCGGGCGGCATCGCGGCGATGTCCGACCTCGAAGCGCTGGAAAAAAGGGGCGTTTACGGGGCGATTCTCGGCCGTTCGATCTACGAAGGCAAAATCGATCTGCGCGAGGCGCTCGCCCGCTTCGGCGGGTGATCCCGTCCGCAGATCCGCCGTATCCGCATGGGATTTTTGCCGAAAAAATCGGTCGTAAACCGGATATGCGCGGGGCAGGTATGAAGCGAAAGGAGAAGAAGGGATGCTTTGCAAGAGGATTATTCCCTGCCTCGACCTCAAAGACGGCAGGGTGGTGAAAGGGGTCAATTTCGTGTCCCTGCGGGACGCGGGCGACCCCGTGGAGGCGGCGAAGACGTACAACGCCGCGGGCGCGGACGAGATCGTCTTTCTCGACATCACGGCGAGCGCGGACGGCAGAAAGACGCGTCTGGACGTCATCTCCCGCGCCAGCGAGCAGGTGTTTATCCCCTTGACCGTGGGAGGCGGCATTTCCTCTGTGGAGGATTTTTCCGCGCTCCTCTCCTGCGGGGCGGACAAGATCTCCGTCAATTCCGCCGCGATCGACAATCCCCGCCTCATTCCGAACGCGGCGATGAAGTTCGGAAGCCAATGCGTGGTGCTGGCGGTGGACGCGCGCAGGCGGGAAGGCGGGGGCTGGAACGTGTTCAAACACGGCGGCAGGATCGACACGGGGTTGGACGCCCTCGAATGGATAGACCGCGCCGTGCGGTCGGGGGCGGGGGAAGTCCTGCTCACCAGCATGGACGCGGACGGCACCAAGGCGGGGTACGACGTCGAACTCACGCGGGCGGTTTCCGATCTCGTGAACGTCCCCGTCATCGCCTCGGGCGGCGCGGGGAAGAAGGAGCATTTTTACGAAGTCCTGACGGAGGGCGGGGCGGATGCGGCGCTGGCGGCGTCCCTCTTCCATTTCGGCGAGCTTCGCATACCGGACTTGAAAAAATATTTGTCTGAACGGGGGATTCCCGTCAGAGGAGGTTACCATGGCTGAGATGAAAACGAAAAAAGTGAATCTTGACGAACTCAAATTCGACGAGAAGGGACTGATTGCGGCGATCGCGCAGGACTACGAGAGCGGCGAAGTGCTCATGCAGGCGTTCATGAACCGCGAAGCGGTGGAAAAGACGCTGGAAACGGGATATGTGCACTATTACAGCCGTTCCCGCCAGACCCTGTGGAAAAAGGGGGAGACGAGCGGGCACACGCAGAAGGTCGTCACCGCCTTTCTCGACTGCGACAAGGACTGCATTCTCTTGAAAGTGCGCCAGAAGGGCGCCGCCTGCCACACCGGCTCGTACAGCTGTTTCTCCGAACAGATCAAGGGGGGAGAAAACGAGATCGGCGCGGAGATGTTCGGCAAATTGCAGCGCATCGTGGAGGACAGAAAAAAGAACCCCGAAGAGGGGTCATATACCAGCTTCCTCTTCGCGCGCGGCATCGACAAGATCGCCAAGAAGACGGGCGAAGAGGCGGTGGAACTCGTCATCGCCTCCAAAAATGAGGACAAGGGAGAGGTCATCGGCGAAGCGGCGGACTTTTTGTACCACATGATGGTGCTGCTCGCGGAAAAGGGCGTGAAGCTGTCCGAAGTCTGCTCGGAACTGTATAAGAGAAATAAGTGAGACGGGTGCGGCGCCGTCCGCGCAGCAAAAAAATCCGTTTCCGGAATTTTCGGGGACGGATTTCTTCGTCTATAACGGGGAACGGGATGCGGCTGAAATTTTGTATTGGCGGTAATGCCGCATGGGCAGTCGGGGTGAAATTTCAAAAACCGACGGGGCAGGGGAGTGGCGACGGCATTTTTAAGCAAAGCGGCGGCGGGGTCCCTTTTTGCCCGGCGGGCGGAAATTTGAAGACGGGCGAGACGATAAAAAATATTGACAAAGAGTGGACGTTGTGATACAATAAAAACTGCCGTGATACAATGTGATTTATCAAAATCCGATCGTTCACAGAGGGGATAAAATGAAAAAAACAGCAGCTCTTTTTTTGACTGCCGCGATGGCATTTTCCGCGTCCGGGTGCGGCGAAATGTTTCAGTTGCGGCTTGGGATCGTCGGAGACCTTTCAAATTCGGAAACATCGGAAAAGCCTGCCTTGGAACTGAGCGACGACATGTTCGATGGGGTCAGCCTGTCCATCGGGATTCTTGAAAAAGATACGCTGGGCATCGTCGTCGAGCGGGAGCCCGACGGCGAAGGGATCGCCGAGAGTTATTTCGTTTGGTTCGGGGAGGACGGCGCTTACGAAAAAGTGACATTCGAAAAGGAGACGGACGACGGCGGGACAAGGCAGATCGGGCAGGAAGAGATCGAGGGGATGGCAAACAATCTCTATGTCACGGAAAAATTCGTCTTTTTCTCCTTTTCGGAAAATTCTCCCGATCCGTCTTCGGCGGGAGAGCCCGAATTTTTTTCTCACGACTGGGGAAAAGTTTTCGCCGCGGATCGTTCCACGGGAAAGATCTATTCGTTGAACGGCTTTTCCAACGTTAAGCCGACGGGAGGAAGCATTATCCGCGCCCGAAGGCCGGGGGACTCTTACGGTTCTTATGCCTATTATCTTTTGCGGGTGGAGAACGGCGTCCTCAGCGAAACGGAGCTTATGCCGAACGAAAACGTCAGGGTCTATTCCGTCGAGGAGGATATTTTCGGAAATGTTTATGTATATAATTCGGAAATAAACGGAACGAACGGGAACATTATTTATGTGACGGACAGTATCTATAAGGGGACGGACGGCTGTTGCTACCAGATAGAAGGAGAACTGTATTTTGACGATTATCTTACGGAATCTATGCGTACGATCGAGATCTATCGGATGAATGAGGCGGGGGAAAGAGAAACGGGAGACGATTTTTATACGAATTTCTCTTTGTCCGGCAATATACTCTGCGTCAGAGGAGAGGAGATCTTTCAGCAGGGCGGGACTTACTTGGAGGGAAGCAACGCTTACGGGAGATATACGGACGGATATTTTTCTCCGCGGGCATATATCCCCTTCCTTTGGGCGCCTTATTTCGTGAGTGATTGCGTCGTTGTCGGGACAAATGAGGAGGGAGAGCTGCATTATTACAATTTTGCTACGGTCGAATGGGACGGCGACCGCGAAACGGTCTCCTTTTCCGAAGAGGGCGGCATTCCGCTGGACGGGGAATTGTATTCGAAAGGGGAACAGGTCTTCGTTCGTACGGAAGAGTTATACGGCACGGTGTTGTATCGTCTGTTCGAGAATGAAAGGGGTGGGGTCGGTTTTGAGGAGTTTTCGCCCCAAGAGCCGGACGAGAATGTCCTCGTCATGCAGTCGTTGGAGTAAGATAAAAAAACGGGAGATAATCTCCCTCTCTCTCATTTCTTGCACAAGGGAGCTATGATAAAAGCCTCCCCTTATGGTAAGGGGAGGTGTCACAAAGTGACGGAGGAGATAAGAAGTTCGGATTTCGATATAGTAAATCGGAAGTCGGACAGACAATCCCTCAGTCAGCTACGCTGACAGCTCCCTTTGCACAAGGGAGCCATGGTGGGGGGGTACGGCTTGCGCTGTTGCCTTTTGTACAAGGGAGCCATGATGTGGGGCGCGGCACGAAGCCCACACCCTTTATGCCTCCCTTTATGGTAAGGGGAAGTGTTGCACTCACCAATCATGCCTCCCCTTATGGTAAGGGGAGGTGTCACAAAGTGACGGAGGGGATAAAGGAGGTCGGTTTTCGATATAGTAAATCGGAAGTCGGACAGACAATCCCTCAGTCTGCCATGCGGCAGACAGCTCCCTTTGCACAAGGGAGCCATGGCTGGGGTATGGCATGGCTGCGGCATTTCCGCTTTTTATAAGGGGCATAAGCGGGGAATGTGCAAGGGGATTATGGCCGCTGTTTCGATTTGTCGTCTTTGAGGCGGTTTTCGGCGCGCTCGGGCGCCCATTCGTCATAGCCGAAAAGATCGTTGGGCGTGATGTCCAGCCGATCGCATAAAAAGACGATTTTTTCGTAGTCCAGCTGAACTTTTCCCCGCTCGTATTCGCTGTAATCCGATTGGTATTTGTTCATTTCGTCCGCGAGCTGCTTTTGCGTCAGCCCGCTTGCCTTTCGGGCGTATCTGAGATTTTTTCCGACGATTTCGGCGATGTTCACTTCTGTTCTCCTCTTTTCCGGAATTATACTAAAAATTCCTATAATTTCGTTGACATATAGGAAAAAATCCTATATAATAATATTGTTCGTATAAGGTGAGGAAAATATCGTGTCGGGAGAAAGAAAGGGGCTGTACGCCGAAATTTCCGAAAGGGATTTTGAGTTTTTCAAGATCCTGTGCGGAGAGCGGGACAGGGAATTGTTGAACGGATCGGCGGAACGGGGGACGGAGGATTTTGTCCGGCTCGTCTTTTTGGCGGCGGCGTTCGGCTTTCCGGGCGCGGTGGCGCGGCTGATGGATCAGGCCGCCTTCGCCGGCAGGGCGGAGGAGATAAAAGAGGGGCTGGCGCGCGCGGGGGAGGATTTCGACGCCGTGGACGGATGGGCGGAGGCGTTCGTCTCCGGGATCGGCATCTTCCGCCTCAGACAGCTGTGCGGCTGGCTTTGGCAGTCGCGCAAAAAGGTGTTCGAAAAATCGGGGTTCGATATGTTCGATCTCGTATTCGGAGAGGGGTACGGCATTTCGGGTTATAAATCGTAACGGGAAAACCGCCCGACCGCATTATGTGCGGCCGGGCGGTTTTGTATTACGGAGAAGGCGGCTTTCAGAAAAATCGAAGGGGCAGGGCAGAGACGACGGCGATTCTGAGCAAATCGGGGGCGGAGCAGACAATCCCCCCCTTTCCGCTTCCCCCCTTTGCACAAGGGGGATGCCGGAGAGGTTTTCCGGCTTTGCACAAAGGAGCCGTGATGTGGGGGCGGCACAAGCGCCCCAGATCTCTCCCTATGACAGGGGAGTGTGTCGCACCCCCTCTCCAAGCCTCCCCTTATGGTAAGGGGAGGTGTCGAGCGGAGCGAGCCGGAGGGGATAAGAAGATCGGGTTTCGATACAGCAAATCGAACCACAGACAGACAATCCCTCAGTCAGCTGCGCTGACAGCTCCCTTTGCACAAGGGAGCCATGATAGGGGTAGCGTACGGTGACAGTTTTGCACAAGGGAGCCAAAGAGGGTGCCGCTGCCAGCTCCCTTTATATAAGGGGGCGTAGCGGGGCGGCAGGGCGTTTCTGTAAATTGCGGGACCGGTATTAAAAATAAAATCCGGAAGGGGAATGGTAAATGAAATCGGGAAAAATGAAACGGAAACCGGGGATCGGGCCGGAAAAGGAATCGGGAAAAACATCGGAAAAGAAAATCGTGGCGGTCGGGACGGGTGCGGGCACCCGCATGTGACGAAATCCGACAAAATCCGCCCGTAAGAGCCAAAATAACCGCCTGTCTTTATGGTATGATACTCTTTGCAGAAAAAGGACGGACAAAAGGACAGGAGTACAATGGCAAGAAAGATCGTCGTGACATCGGGAAAAGGAGGGGTGGGGAAGACCACGGTCGCCGCCAATCTCGGCGCGCAGCTGTCCCGCCGCGGGGAGAGGGTCATCCTCTGCGACGCCGATTTCGGGCTGAATAACATGGACGTGGTCACGGGGGTGGAGAATCTCGTCGTCTACGACATCGTGGACGTCATCGAAGGGAGATGCCGGGCGAAACAGGCGCTTATACGGCACCCCGATTTCGGGAATCTGTACATACTCGCCAGCAATCATTCCGCGCCCGAACGGTATATTTCGCCGCAGTCGGTGCGGTTGGTTCTGGACACGCTGGCGCCGCAGTTCGATTTTATCCTCGTGGACTGTCCGGCGGGGATCGACGAAGGCTTTCACCGCGCCGTGGCGACGGCGGACGAAGCGATCGTCGTCACGACGCCGCACATCTCCGCCCTGCGGGACGCGGACAAGGTGATCACCGTCCTGAAAAGTTACGAGCCGAAAGGGGTGTGGGTGGTCATCAACATGGTGCGCGGGGACATGCTGCTGTCGGGAGAGATCCTCTCCCCGCAGGAGATAGAGGAGATCCTCAAAACCCCCGTTTTGGGGATTCTGCCCGAAGAGGACGACGTCTTTCTGCACAATCTCACCGACCGCAACCGCGCCTTCCGCCTTCTGGCGTCCAATTTGCTCACGGACAAGCGGCGGATGTACGACGTGACGAGAAAATACACGGGCGTGATCGGCAATCTGCGCCGGCTGATCCGCAAAGGGCTGTAAAGGAGAAAGAAGATGCGGAAAATACGGGACAATTACGCGCGGACGAGCAAGGTGATCCAATCGGACAAATCGGTGATGAGCGAAGGGTGCAAAGCGCTCGTCTTACAGGATTTCGCGCGGATGTTCGGGGAATATTTCGAGCTGGACGGGCTGCCCGAAATGGAGATCGTGCGGGAACACGGGGAGTATAAAGTCACCGTCACCTTTTCGGCGGACCGCGTAAAGCAGTTCAACGTCCTCAAATGAACGGGAAAAAACAGGTGACGAATGGGTGATTTTTGTACGTTTGCGGGCGGAAAAGGTTGACGGGCGGCGGCGTTTGGGTGTATAATGACAAACGAAAAAGCATATTTTCCCGCGCCCGCCGCGGGAAAAGGAGGAGCGACATGGAAAAAAGAACTTTTGCGATCATCACCGATTCGGCGAGCGATCTGCCCGCCGGCTATTACAGCGAACACGACATCGGCTGCCTTCGGCTCGGTTTCCAGATGAACGGGGTCGGCTACGAAGGAGAGGACGGCAGGGAAATCGGCTTCAAGGAATTTTACGACACCCTGCGCGCCGGCGCGATGCCCACGACCTATCAGGTTACCGCCGAAGTGGCGAAGCCCCATTTCGAAAAATATCTGGAAGAGGGAAAGGACCTGCTCGTGCTCGCCTTCTCCTCCGGGCTTTCGGGCACGGAAGGGAGCTACCGCGTCGCGGCGAAAGAACTCAAAGAAAAATATCCCGACCGCGAAATCGCCGTCGTCGATTCCCTGTGCGCCTCTCTGGGACAGGGCCTGTTCGTCGATTACGTCGTGAAAAAGGCGGATTCGGGCGCGAGCCTCAAAGAGACCGCCGATTACGCCGAAGACCTCAAACAGCACATCTGCCACTATTTCACCGTAGAAGATCTCTTCCACCTCAAACGGGGCGGCAGAGTTTCCGCGGCGACGGCGGTGGTCGGCACCATGCTCGGCATCAAGCCCGTTTTGCGCGTGGACGAAGAGGGGCATCTCGTGCCCGCTTCCCGCTCCAAGGCGATGGGGCGGAAAAAGTCCGTTCAGGCGCTCGTGCGGTATATGGAAGAACTCGCCGACATCGGACCGGACGATCCCATCTTCATCAGCCACGGCGATTGCCCGGAGGACGCCGGCTATCTCAAAGGGCTGGTCGAAGCGAAGTTCCCCGGCCACGAATTCGTCATCAACTACATCGGGCCGGTCATCGGCACCCATTCGGGCGCGGGCACGCTGGCGCTCTTCTTCAAGGGCAAGCACAGATAATCAGGAATATAAGGGAAAGAAATCCCCCGGCATTCGGACGGCTGTCGGGGGATTCGCTTTGTTGGCTTCCGGGGAAGCGAGCCGGTGGGCGGGACGGACGGCTAAACGCCGCGCATACGCGGCGTAATCTTCTGTCTGCACGGCACAACGAAAAAGCCGCCCCGGCGGAATGCCGGGGCGGCGGAGCGTTTGAAAAACGGGATTATTTCTTCTTTTTGTTGGTGAAGGCGAGGATGTTTTCCGTGTTGCCGAACACCACCATATGGTCGCCTTCCTCAAAGGTGTACTGCGCGTCGGGGGAGGTGACGATTTTTTTGCCCTTTTTGATGGTGAGGATGTTGATGCCGAAGCGCTTGCGCGGGTTGACGTCCACGATCTTCTTTCTGTACCATTCGGTGGGCACGGCGATCTCGAAGATGGAATATTCGGAGTCCAGCTCGATATAGTCGTACACCTTCTCGGCGTTGAGCCGCACGGCGAGTTTTTCCGCGATGTCCCGATCGGGATAGATGACTTCGTCCGCGCCGTTGCGCAACAGGAATTTGCGCTGGATCTCCGTCGTCGCCTTGGACACGACGAATTTCGCGCCGAGATCTTTTAAAAGGGAGGTGATTTCCAGAGAGGACTGGAAATCGTCCCCGATCGCCACGACGCACACGTCGAAGGAGGGGATATCCATGGAAGAGAGGTTGTTTTCGTTCATGCAGTTGGCGATGAGCGCATTGGTGTAACGGGGCGCCAGGGCGTTGATGATCTCTTCGTTCTTGTCCACGATCATCACTTCGTCGCCCATATTGAGGAGGTTTTCCCCGAGCGTCTGCCCGAATTTGCCCATGCCGATGAGTAAAACGGATTTCATATTTTCTCCTTGCCGGCGTTCAGCCGGAATTTTTTATCGACTTTTCGCTCCGGTCACCCGATGAGGAGGGTGTCGAGCGGCTTTTTGGTCTCCGATGTCTTCCGCGCTTCGCCCAGCGCCAGAGCCAATGTCAGGATGCCTACTCTGCCCGCGTACATCAGAAGGATGAGGATGATTTTGGAGATGACGCCGAGCGTGGGGGTGAGGGACATGCTCAGACCCACCGTGCCGAGCGCCGAAACCACTTCGAACAGCACCGCCTTGAAGGGGGCGTCCGCGTCCGGTTCGATGGCGCAGATGATGAGGGTGGCGGTCATGACCAGGATGAGGCAGGCGGTGAAGATGGCGAGCGCCTGGCTGACGAGGGAATAATCGATGCGCTTTTTGCCGATCTCGATGTCCCGTTTGCCGCGGAACACCGCGAACATACCCATTAAGATGACCGCCAACGTATTCGTCTTGATACCGCCCGCCGTCGAAGCCGAGCTGCCGCCGATGAACATCAGCATCACCGTGAGCAGATACCCGCTGTCCGACAGGGAATTGAGATCCACCGTATTGAATCCCGCCGTGCGGGGGGTGGTCGCGTTGAAGAAGGAGACGAGCAGCCGGTCCCAGAAGGAAAAGCTCTGCGCGTCGTAAGTGGGGTTGTTCCGCTCGAAGAGCATGAAGAGCGCCGTGGAGGCGACGAGCATCAGGGTATTGACGAGCAGCACCACTTTGGTATACAGGCGGAATTTTTTCACGTTGCCGCGGCAGTCCACGATGTCGCTCCACACGCAGAAGCCCAGACCGCCGATGATGATGAGAAAGGCGATGGTGAGGGAGACGATCGGGTCGGTCGCGTAATAGGTGAGGGAGGTGAAGGGTCCCTGCCCGTGCGTGCCGCCCATCAGGTCGAAGCCGGCGTTGCAGAACGCCGAGATCGAGTGCCAGATCGCGTAGTAAATGCCCTTGCCGACCCCGAAATCGGGGATGAAGCGGATGGCGAGAAATACGGCGCCCGCCCCTTCGAAGATCGCCGTGCCGATGAAGATGCGGCGTACCAGCCGTTTGATGCCGCTGAGCTGCTCTTCGCCCGCCGAAAGCATGAGGGCTTTGCGCTCGTACAGGCCGAGATTTTTGCGGATGGCGCCGAGAAGCACGGACACGAAGGTCATGAAGCCGAGTCCGCCCGTCTGGATGAGGCAGATGATGACCACCTGTCCGAAGATCGTCCAGTGAGTGTTGGAATCGTAGGGAACGAGCCCGGTGACGCAGGTGGCGGACGTGGCGGTGAACAACGCGTTTATATAGGACGTCGATTGCCCGTCCCTGCCCGAAGAGGCAAAGGGGAGCATGAGCAGCAGACTGCCCGTCAGGATGACGATGAGAAAGCCGAGCGCCAGAAACTGCCACACGCTCAATTTCGGTTTGGTTTTGAGTTTCATTTCTGATCCCCGGAGCGGGCTTTTCGGACGCCCGCCGGACGGGGGGAATCCTCCGGTCAAAATATCACGGGTATTGTAACATATCTTTCAGGGTTTGTCAAACAGATAAAACGATTTTCCGCGTCTTTTTATGCGCGTTTTTATGCGCGTTCTTCGCGCGCCTGCGGCCGGGGCAAAAACGGCAGGAAAGTTGTAAAAAGCTGTAAAAGCCGCAGAAAAAGCGGAAAGGGTTGACTTTTTCCTCCGTCTGCGATATACTGAACGGGAAAATCATACGGTCGGAAGAGGGCGCGGACCGCGTACGGGACTTTATGCGCGGGCGCCCGCTTCCACTGCGCGAAAAGCGGACATAAGGCGGACGCGATCGCAAGGTCGGACAAAGCGGGGTTCTGCGTCGTCGCCCGGGATCAGGTCGTGCCCGGGAAATTCATGACGTATTTTCAAAGCGTCATCGCCTTCGGGCGGATCGCGGCCGCGGAAGGGGAGGAGGCGGAACGGGGAAAAGAGGGGAAATAAAATCGGGCGGGCGCGGCTTTTTTAAGCCGCGCCCGTATTTTCAAAAGACGATTGCCCAAAGCGATTTTCCCCGTTTCAGCCGCCGAGTTCCTCTTGCAGCAGGGCGAGGAATTTCTCCGCGGGGCGGGAGAATACCTGATATTTTTTCCACACGATGACCAAGTCGGCTTTGAGGGGCGGGGAGAAGGGGCGGAAGACGAGAGTTGTCCCCTGCGTGTTGACGAGCCGGTCGAGCGAGACGGCGCAGCCCAGCCCCTCTTCCACCATGATCGCCGTATTGCGGACGAGATTGTGCGTGGAGAGGATGTGCAGCTTTCCGGCGTTGCCGCCCAGCCAGCCGGAAAATTCGTTTTGTTCGAGCGCCTGCCGCGAACAGAGGAGGGGGATCTCTTTCAGGTCGTCCCGCTCTATGCCCGCCTTTGCCGCCAGGGGATGATCTTTTCTCAGCAATAAGCCCCAGGTATCCGAAAAAGGCAGACCGAGATGGTCGTATTTATCCAGATCGGCGGTGCCGACGAACAGCCCGAAATCCGCCAGACCCTTGTCCAGGCGGTCGGCGACGTCCGCATCGTTCCCGCTGTACAGGTGGAAGCGGACGTCGGGAAAACGCTCGTGCAGTTTTTTCATCGCCCGCACGAGAATGCGCATGCCCTCCGTCTCCCCGCAGGCGATCCAGATGTCCCCGGAAATCTCCCCGTCCGTTTTCCGGAACGCCTCTTCCGTCTTGTCCGCAAGCTCCGCGATCTCCTGCGCCCGCCGCCGCAGAAATTCCCCCGCTTCCGTCAGCGTCACTTTCCGCTTGCCGCGGACGAACAGCTTCTGCCCCAATTCCTCTTCGAGATCCATGAGCTGTTTGGATAAAGTGGGCTGCGTGACGTGCAGCGACTCCGCCGCCCGCGTGATGTTCTGCTCCCGCGCCACCGCGAGAAAATACCGAAGCACCCGAAGTTCCATTTGCCTTTCCTCCTCTTCTTTCCGAGTATATCATATTTTTCCCCGTTCGTCAAATTATTCGGAAAAGCTATGAAGAGGTATAGAAAATAAGTATTTGCCATTTTGCGGTTTTCGGGGTATAATAAAAGCGGAAATCGCGGGAAAGACCCGCCGCGGCGGGTGCGAAACGGATTTTTGATTTTTGCGGCGGCGGACGGGCGATCTTTCGCGCGGATAAAAAGGAGGATTTTATTCGGATGGTCAATTTTAATTTTTACAACCCCACCAAAATCATTTTCGGCAGCGGGAAACTGGACGAGCTGGCAGGGCAGGAGCTGCCCGGCAAAAAGGCGCTGCTGCTCATCTCCTGCGGCAAATCGACCAGGGTCAACGGATCTTTGGCGCGGGTGCAGGCGGCGCTCGACAAGGCGGGCGTAAGCTATGTCCTCTTCGACAAGATCATGGAAAATCCCGTCAAAGAGGTCGTCATGGAGGGCGCGGCGTGCGCGCGGGAAAACGGGTGCGACTTCATCCTCGCCCTGGGCGGCGGCGCGGTGCTGGATTCCTCCAAGGCGATCGCGGCGATGGCGACCAACGACGGCGATTTGTGGGATTATGTCGTCGGCGGCACGGGCAAGGGCAAACCGCTCGCAAACAAGGGGCTGCCCATCGTCACCGTCCCCACCTCTTCGGGGACGGGCTCGGAAATCAACTGTTGGGGGGTCATCTCCAATCTCCAAACCAAGGAGAAGATCGGCTTCGGCGCGGAGTGCCTCACCCCCGTTCTCTCCGTCGTCGACCCCGAACTCATGCGGACGGTGCCGCCCAGATATACGGCGTATCAGGGCTTTGACGCCCTCTTCCACAACACCGAAGTGATGATGTCCAAAGGGGTGAACGTGCTGAGCGAAGCGATCGCGCTGTCCGCGATCGAGAACATCGCCGCATACCTGCCCCGCGCGGTCGCCGACGGAAACGACCTCGAAGCGCGCGAACACGTCGCTTACGGCGCCACGGTGGCGGGCATGACCATGCAGCTGACTTCCACCACGGCGCAGCATTCGATGGAACACGCGATGAGCGCCTACCACCACAATCTGCCGCACGGCGCCGGGCTTATCATGATCTCCGTGGAATTCGCGCGGTATTTCATCGAAAGGCACGCCTGCGACGGACAGTTCGTCAAGATGGCGCGCGCCATGGGGATGCCCGGAGCGGACAAGCCGGAAGATTTCCTGACGGCGCTCGTTGTTTTGCAGAAGGCGTGCGGCGTGGACGGGCTGAAAATGTCCGATTACGGCATTGCCAAGGAGGAGTGCATGACGCTGGCGGTCAACGCGCGCGAGACGATGGGCGGACTCTTTCTCGCCAATCCCTGTGAGATGAACGACGCCGATTGCGCGGGCGTGTTTGAGAGGGCTTACCGTTAAAAGACGGGGGGCAGGGCTGCGGCTATCGGAAAAGGAGTGGGGAATAAAAATAAGGAAAAAACGCGGTTTGCAGGCCGCGTTTTTTCGTGCGAAAAATTTGTTTTATGTCTTGGAAAGGCATGGGCGGTTCGGAAAGCGGGGGAATACAATCCTTCGGTCTGCTACGCAGACAGATCCCTTTGCACCTAGGGAGCCATAATAAAAAAGTGCCTCCCCTTATGGTAAGGGGAGGTGTCACGAAGTGCCGGAGGGGATAAGAAAAATCAAAAATGGCATAGGCAGGGTTGCGGCGAGTTCAGAGAAAGATCTCCGCTTTTCCGGCGCGCGAACGCATGAGATACTGCTTCAAGGGAAAGCGCAGGCGGACGGAGAGGGCGTTTTTCGGACAGGCGGAGACGCATTTCAGACAGCGGATACATCCCCTTTTGGAAACGCCGCGTTCCATGGCGCGCACGGGGCAGAGCCTGCCGCAGAGGTTACAGCCGTCGCAGGCGTCCGAGCGTTCGATCGCCGCACCCATCCGGCTGCGCAGGGCGGGGAAGAGGTCGGAGAGGGGATTTTTCGCCGCGCGCGGAAAGGAGAGGTCCGAGAGGGGCTGCGGGCGCTTTGCCCGTTCCGTCAGGGGCAAAAGCGCGGCGGCGTCGAAGGAAAAATCGGGCGTTTTTCCCTGTAAAAAGGAATGTTCCGCGGGCAGGTACGCCCCGCCCGCGGCGATGCCCGAAAACAGCTTTTCCGCCTCCCGCAGCACGTTTCCGTGGGAAATTCCCCCGTATGTGGCGACGGGCAGGACATATTCCGCTTTCAGCCCCCGGAAAAAGGCTTTGACGGGGGCGGGAATATTCTGACAATAGACGGGAAAGACGACGAAAGCGGCGTTTCCGCCCGCCCCGCAGGCGTTCCCGCATATGTCCTTGCCCGCATCTTTTGGATCCGCGATGTCGCGCGCCGTGCAGCCCAGCTCCGCCGCCAGAAATTCCGCCGCCGCGCGGCTGTGTCCCCGCCCGGAGAAATAAAACACGTAAATCACGATTCCGCCCATCCCCGCATGAGTGCGCATTCGGGCAGCTCTTCCAAAGAAAAGCCGAGCAGGTGTTCGGTTTCGTACAGCATTTCCTCTTTCGTCCTGCCGCAGTTTCGGCTGGCGAGGGAGATTTCCAGCGCACTGAAGGGGAGCATTTTGCTCTCGCAGCGATAAAAGCGGACGAACTGCGAATGGTCTTTGCAGCGTTCGATTTTACAGCTCGTGTGCAGCGCCTTTTTGCCGTCCGCGGGCGGCACCCAGCCGCATTCCCGTACGAGGATGTCCTTGACGCGGTTCCAATCGTATTTTCCTCCGCAGATTTTGTCTAAATCCAGATGGATAAAGGCGGGGACGTTTCCCGTTCGGGAAGAGGCGCGGATGGTGCGTTTCAGGGGCGGGAGGAGTTCGGGAACTTCGCGGATCGCCTCGACGACGTTGGAGACCAGCTCGCTCTTATATCCCGACAGGGTTTTGAGCGGATTGTCCCCGTATGCCAGCTGTTTCATCGTCATCAGGGTCTGGATCTGCCCCTGTTTCAGGGGCGGGTGCAGGGTGAGGACGCGCCCGACGTTGAACAGGGCGGTGAGGAATTTGTTTTCCGCAAAGGAATAGGCGATTTTGGGCGCGATATGGTTGTAGTACAGCCCGAGCATCTGCACAGGCTCGTTGCCCGCCGCAAAATAGGGGACGCGCTCGGCGACCAGATCGGGGTAGAACAGGACGTAGGCGAGGGAGGGACAGGCGCAGGTGTTGCCGCTCAGAGAGAGGAGTTTGCGGTAGATCTTTTTCAGGTCGTCCGGCTTGACGGTACGGGAGAGAAATTCGACGTTCGGAAACGCCTTTTTCGCCCCTTCGATGCTCGCTCTGGCGCTGTCGGACATGAAGGGGATTTCCCAGGTGAGCGCCAGGACGCGCAAGCCCCTGACTTTGGCGAGATAATAGAGCATGAAGGCGGAATCCTTGCCGCCCGTGTAGAAGAGCGCGATGTCGAAACGGGATTTTTCCGAACGGGGAATCTCGTCGATCAGGGGCAGGACGCTCTTCAATTTTTGCGTCTTTTCCGCCGTCCGGCACATGGGGCATCTGCCCGCTTCGTCGAATTCGAGACCGGGCAGGATGAAGTCGTTGGCGCAGCAGGCGGCGCAAAAGCGCGCTTCGGAGAGGGACGCGGGCGTCTTTCGCACCTTTTCTTCCGTTACGACCTGCTCGCCGAGCAGTTTGCCGAGAATGCGCTTTTCCCGCCCGGTCAGCTCCCCGGGCAGGGCGGAGAGGACGGCGAGCTGTTTTTTGCTGATTTTGACGCGGTTGGAAAAGAGCTTGTTCCGGAGCCCGTAATAGTACAGCGATCTTCCTTCGATTTTCCAGCGGCTTTGCAGACAGTACATGATGTTTCCCCTTTTGGACTTGTTTTGTCGGTCTGATAAATAAGTTCTGATAAGATTATACCACCGCTCTTTTATTTTGTCAAGTGGTGATTAAGAAATGAGGGGGCGGGCGGGGCAATATTCCGCCGATCGGGGAAAAAGTTTATCCTCTGTTTAACTTTATTTATCGTGCTGTTTATCTGTCCGTGCTAAATTAAGGGTATTTATTGCGGAGGCGTATAGTATGGATAAGAAAAATCAGGGCGAAACAGACACGGAAGCGGAAATCGCCGCGGAAGGCGCAGGGGAGAAAGAATTGTCTTTCCGATACGAGAACAGGCGGCAGGTTGCAAAAGGCGGAATCCTCGGTTTCTTTATCGGGCTTGCCGTAATCGTCCCCGGCGTGAGCGGCAGCGCCGTAGCCATCATCTTCAAGTTATACGAAAAGCTGCCGTACGCGCTCGGCAGCTTTTTCCGGAAATTCAAGACTTGTCTGCTCTTTTTGCTGCCGATCGCCATAGGACTTGTTGTAGGATTTGTACTCGGTTTCTTCGGCGTGCGGGAACTTCTCCATCTCCTTCCGTTTGCTGCCGTCGCCCTGTTTGCGGGACTGATGACGGGCGCCTATCCCGCGGTGACGGACCAACTCAAAGGCGCCCGCCCCCAAAAGGCGCATATCGTCTTGTTTCTTGTCGGGCTTGTCGTCCCGATTCTGATTTCGGCGGTCACCGCCTTTTCTTCGGCGGGGGAACGCTCTCTCGATCATCCCGGCGCGGGGCAGTACATTTTGTTTCTCGTTCTCGGCATTGTATTGTTTGCCATAGGCGTAATTGTGGCGTACTTTTTCGTCAAATACGAGCGCGGAAAGGAAAAAACGGAAAAATTGTAAAAAATTTATCGTGAGTTAATATCTTTTTCCGCAATTTTCGTGTATAATTGAAACGGGTGAAATTATGAAGATGAATATCAAAAAGCGGCTTGCCGTTTCCAATCTGCTCATGCTTCTCATCCCTGTTGCCGTGGTGCTTATGGCGGGGCTCGTGTTCCTCGTCGTTATCTTTTCCATGCTGAACAGCAACGGGTTCCGTCTGGGGGAAGAACGATTTTACGACCATAAACACGAAATCGTCGGAATGGTGGAAGAGTGTCTCGAAGTGGATGATCCGGGGGCGGCGTTGAAAGAGCTTATAAATTCTGCGGGACAGTCGGATATGCGCATTATGATCGCGGAAAACGGGGAGATCCTCTACGATGCGGGAACCGGCAATGCGTCGGACGGGGAGCTGCTGGCGGTGGCTGCGGGAGAAGACAGCGTGTTCGTGTGCGACGAGGTAAGGCAATTGTATAAAACGATGCTCGCAAAAGGGAGCAGGACGTTTGAGATCGCCGTGTTCTGCAATTATTCGACGCTCCCCGAACAGGCGTTGGAAACGGCGCTCGCCGTTATGGTGACGGGTCTGGTCGTGCTTGTCGTGATCTGCATCATCCTTGCCAACAGATTGCTTTCCCGTTCCGTTTTCCGCAAGATCGAATATCCGCTGGACGAATTGCTGGCGGGGGTGCGGGAAGTCGCGTCGGGTAATCTCGATTACCGCATCGAATATAACGAAAACGACGAATTCAAACCCGCTGTCGACGAATTCAACAAGATGACCGAAAAACTCAAAAATTCCGTCGAAATGCTCAAAGACGAGGAGGCCAGCCGCCAGATGCTGATCGTCGGGATCACGCACGACATCAAATCTCCGCTCACTTCGATGATCGGCTATGTGGAAGGGCTGTGCGACGGCGTGGCGGATACGCAGGAAAAGCGGCTGCGCTATCTGAAAGTGATACGGAGAAAGTGCGACGAGATCAACGCGCTCGTCACGAAGATGATCGTCCTGACAAAGAGCGAATACGAACTTTCCGGCGGGAACGAAAGTATTCTGCCCGATGAGGAGATCGGAAAATTTATCGCCGCGAACGGCGAAGAATACCGGGGCAAGGGCTTGCGGATCCTCTATACGGGAGAACCCGTGCCGCCGCTGAAAATCTCTTCCGCGGATTTTGCCCGGCTGCTCGTGAATATCGCCGACAATTCGCTCAAATATAAAAAAGGCGCGGAGGGACGGTTGCAGATAGAGCTGCGCCGTTCGGGGGGAAAGACGACTCTCTCCTTTGCAGACGACGGGCAGGGCGTCTCGGAGGAAGACCTGCCCCACCTTTTCGAAGCGTTTTACAGGGCGGACAGGGCAAGGACGTCGACGGAAAGCGGCAACGGGCTGGGGCTTGCCATCGTCAGGAAAATCATTGCGGCTGCCGGCGGCGAAGTGTCCGCCTGCAACAACGAACAGGGAGGGCTGACCGTTCGCGCGGTCTTTTAAGGATATGGAAAAGATTCTGATTATTGAAGACGATGCGGATATTGCCGAAATCGAAAAGGACTATCTGGCGCTCAGCGGGTATTCGGTGGATATCGAGAGCGACGGAAACGGCGGGCTGTATGCGGCGCTGAACGGGAAGTACGACCTGATCCTTCTCGATCTGATGCTGCCCGGCATGGACGGCTTGGAGATCTGCCGCAGGATCCGCGACAAGACAAAAGTTCCCATTCTCATGGTTACGGCAAAGGTGACCGATCTGGACAAGATTCGCGGGCTGGGGCTGGGGGCGGACGATTATATCGAAAAACCCTTTTCCCCGTCCGTACTCGTAGCCCGTGTCAGGGCGCACATCGCGCAGTTTAGGCGGCTGAGCGAAAACGGGAAAGGGGAAAACGCGGGGATCCTGACGGTGGGGGATATTACCGTGAATACGGCTGAGCACAGGGTTTATAAGCAAGGAAAAGAGGTGGAACTCAAAAATAAGGAATACGAATTGCTCGTTTTTTTCATGACGAACAAGGGGCTGTTGTTCAGCCGTGAAGATCTGTACGTGAAAATCTGGGGCATGGAGGCCTTGGGGGACAATTCCACCGTCGCCGTACATATCAACAGGCTGCGCGAGAAGCTCGAGGACGATCCCTCCGCGCCCAAACATATCACCACCGTGCGCGGAGCGGGGTACCGCTTTCTCTGAAATGCCGTTTTTTGAAAAGTTTAATTGCATTTAAGGGGAAGTTTACCGTCCGTTTAAGAAGTTCGGTTACAATAGAGCCGAACTTCTTTTTTCGGAGGAAAAAACGATGACCCGGATATTTCGGATTGACGTTTGGTTTGCGGCGTTGGCGCACGCCGCAGAAACGGAATGGGGCGGCGTTCTGACGCCCGTTCTCAGGGCGTTGAGCGTGGCGGGAAACAGCGGCGCGGTCTTTATTGCGACAGCTCTCCTGCTGCTCGTATTCAAAAGGACGCGCAAAGCGGGCTGCGCGGCGCTGATCGCCCTGGCGGCAAGCGTACTGTTCACGGAAGTCCTGCTGAAAAACATCGTCGGGCGCGCCCGCCCGTTTACCGACGAAACGTCCCTCTTTTATACATATTGGGCAGATGCGGGCAGTCTGCCTGCGGACGGGTATTCTTTCCCGTCGGGGCATACCGCGGCGGCAATGGCGTTTGCAACGGCTATGTTTTTCTGTTTCCGAAAAGATATTTCGTGGTTCTTTTTCCTTATCCCTTTGGCGATGGGCTTTTCGAGAGTGTATTTTCAGGTCCATTATGTCACCGACGTGACGGCGTCGTTTGCCGTCGGCTTTTTGTGCGGACTGCTCGCCGTATATGTATTAAAACTTTTGTTCCGGCTCTCATTTTTCAGAAAGTTTATGGAGGCAAAGGGCATAGGGGAGCTTATGCAAAGGAAAAAGCAAAGTTAAAATTTTATCGGAAGTTAATCTTCTGTTATCGGGGAGTTTAATAACATTGTATATAATACAGCCGATATCTCAAAGTAGGCCATATATGAATAACATAGTCGAAACCGGGGAACTTACAAAGTCGTTCGGCGGCGCATGACCGGCGGTTGTCGCCGCAGGAGGGATTTTCTGTCCGGAAAACGGGACGTGAAATAAAAAAGAGGCGATTTTCAAAAGAGGAAAAAATATATGTTCGGCAATACGATAACTGCATCCGTTTCAAGGATCCTTTTCGGAGGGCTTCCCGCCGGGACGTCCGCATTTCCGAAAATTCTGTTCGTTCTGAATGCGATCGTTTCCTGTATCGCTTTCATCGCTTATTTTCATCAGAATTTTTATGCCGTGTACGGACTGGTTACGAAAGCCAGGCAGTACGCCCCCGCCGCCGTCCGGCATAAATACGCTTATCTCATATGCGCGCATGACGAGGAAACCGTCGTCGGGAACCTCATAGACAGCATAAAGGCGCAGAATTATCCGCAGGAACTCATGCGGATATTTGTCTGCGCCGATAACTGTGCGGATGCGACGGCGCGGATCGCGCGGGAGCGGGGCGCCGTCGTGTTTGAAAGGGCGTCTTCCCGAAAGGGGAAAAGCTACGCTCTGGATGATTCTTTGAAGCGGATCATGAAAGAATACGGAGAGGAAGGGTTTGAAGCGGTCTTTATCTTCGACGCCGACAACCTTCTGGACAGAAATTATACGGAGGAGATGAACAAGCTGTTCGATCTTGGTTTTTCCGTGGCGACTTCGTACAGGGCGTCCAAAAATGTCGGCGCAAATTGGGTGTCGGCGGGGTCTTCGTATATGTTTTACCGCGAGAGTGCGCTCATCCATCATTCGAGAAGCCTTTTGGGCGTTGGGACGTATATATCGGGTACGGGGTTCTTTGTTTCAATGGAATTGATCAGAGAATTTGGCGGCTGGCCCTATCATACGATGACCGAAGATATTGAATTTTCCGTCGATTGCGCGCAGAAAAAAATAGAGATAGGCTATAACGAAAATGCCGTTTTTTACGACGAACAGCCCGAAACGATGAAGGCGTCCTGCCGCCAGCGGCTGCGCTGGTGCCGCGGCATGCACGAATGCTATGCAAAATACAACATAAAAAATTGGAAACAGACCCTGCGCGCCGGATTCAGCCCCGTCAAGTTCGAGATGCTCGTTCATGTCTGTCCGTTGCCCGTCGTCACGTTCGTGTGGATGTTTTTATACATCGCCCTGCAGGCGGCGGGGGTGTTCTGGCTCGGCAAAGGAGAGCTGGCGCATTGGTTTTTCCGTTCGGTTTTGCCGTCGGCGGGGATCACTTTTGCGGTTTTGTATGCGGCGGCTTTTTTCAACGCCGTCGCCGTCGTCGTACGAAAACACGGGAGTATTCCGCTGCCGATCGGAAAACAGATACTGTATTGTTTCACCTTTCCGATTTTTATGGCGGTATTTCTTCCGCTTTCTTTCGTCGCGCTGTTCAAGAAGGTCGGGTGGAAAAAAGTTCCCCATACCGCCGATGTGACGATCGGAGAGATCGCCGCGGCGGCGGACGGGAAGGGGGACAGGCCGGTGCGGCGCGGAAAGAAAAGATCTCGGCGGATAAAGATTATATAATAATGTTTTCGGGATACATTCCGCGAAAGAGGGCATGCGGATTTTATGCAAAAGCCGATCGCGGGCGAAAATATCCGGCGCATTCCGCCGGATATTTTTTATAAGATGACTTGCAGTTGTCATCTTTTATATGGTATAATTAGAAAAACTACAAAAGGAGACAGTCATGCTGAATATACCGCCTGCCGCAGAGGAACTGACAAATCTTATCGGAAAATCCTTGTACGACGTATGGAATGGTTTCGTTTCGTTGCTCGATGAAAATTATGACATGGAACGCATATGGGACAGCGGCGGCAAAGCGTGGAAATATGAATACAAATACCGCCGCGGCGGAAAAACGCTATGCTCGCTCTATGCGCGGGAAAACTGTATCGGGTTTATGGTCATCTTCGGTAAAGACGAAAGGACAAAATTTGAAGAAGAACGAGATTGCTATTCAAAGGAAACGCAAACCGTTTACGACAAAGCGCAGACGTACCACGACGGCAAATGGATGATGTTTGAGCCGACCGATACCGCCCTGTTCGACGATTTCATCAGATTGCTGCACATCAAGAGAAAACCCAACAGAAAATAATTGATATGCAAACCGAAAGGCTTTTTGAAATCGTATATACCTTGCTCGACAGAGGAAAGGTGACGGCACGGGAACTTGCCGACAGGCTGAACGTGTCCAGACGCACGATTTTGCGAGATATTCAAACGCTTGCCCTTGCCAAAGTGCCTGTTTATACCACACAGGGCAAGGGCGGCGGCGTTTCGTTATTGGACGGATATGTTCTCGATAAAGCCGTCCTGTCCGATGAAGAAAGGGAACAAATACTTCTCGGCATGAAAACGCTTTTGCCGACGGGAGTTGCAAGCGGCAGGGCTTTGTCGAAGCTCGGCTCCCTCTTTTCGGTAAAGAATACCGATTGGATCGAGGTCGATTTTTCCCGTTGGAACAACCCTGCGCATGACCGGGAGAAATTCGACGTCCTGAAAAATGCCGTTATGCAGAGGAAAGCGCTTGCCTTTTCCTATCCGGACCCGGCGGGTAAAATAATCGGGCGGAGGGCGTATCCTCTGAAGCTCGTCTTTCAGGGGCAGGCATGGTATGTGCAGGCGTTCTGCCTGTCAAAAAAGGACTATCGGACATTCAAGGTCAATCGGATGATCGACGTATGCGCATTGCCCGAAACGTTCGATGCGGCGCATTATACGCCGCCGCCCGTGGTTCCGCAAAATCCCCCGCGGAACGAGGGACATATCCGGGCGGTTTTTTCGGCGGAGACCGCCTGTCGCGTTTACGACGAATTCGGCGCGGAAGATATAACGAAAAACGCGGACGGCACCTTTACCGTCGATACGGCAATGCCCTTGAACGAGTGGGTATACGGTTATTTTCTCTCCTACGGCGATAATGTGCGCATTCTCGAACCGACGGCCTTGCGGGAAACATTGCAAAAAAAAATTGAGGAAATGCTGAAAAATTATTCGGAAAAATGACGCGTTTCTGTCATGTTCTCTTTGCTGTAATGTAAGAAAAAAATCAGGAGAAAGGGCGGAGGCAGCGTCGGGCGTATTGTCCGGAATGAGGTGAATTATGGCTTTTGATTATAAGAAAGAATATAAAGAATTTTATCTGCCGCCCCGGAAACCCGTTTTGGCGCACATTCCGCCCATGAATTATGTCGCGGTGCGCGGGCAGGGAAATCCGAATGACGAAAATGGAGAATATAAGCGGGCGATCGGAATTTTATATGCCGTTTCCTATACGCTGAAAATGAGCAGGCTCGGAAAACATAAGCCCGAAGGGTATTTCGATTATGTCGTTCCGCCGCTGGAAGGGCTGTGGCGGATGAATGACGGCAGGCCCTTCGATTTTGCCCGCAAGGACGAGTTTTGCTGGATTTCCATGATACGGCTGCCCGATTTTGTCGGGAAGCAGGATTTTGAATGGGCTGTCGCGGAGGGCTCTGCAAAGAAGAAAACCGATCTTTCCGCCGCCGGATTTTTTACGTTTGACGAAGGGCTTTGCGTGCAGTGTATGCACGTCGGCAGCTACGACGGCGAATCGGCGACAATATATGCCATGCGCGCGTTTGCCGAAGCGCAGGGCTATGCGCTCGATTTGACCGACGTGCGCCCGCATCATGAAATATATTTGTCCGATCCCCGCAAATGCGCGCCCGAAAAACTGAAAACGGTCATTCGTATCCCGATAACCCGTGCGGAGGCGGGCAATCGGTGAAGTTCAGGCGCTTATTTTCGGTTTAATTTTCGTATTTTCAAAGCTCCTGCCCAAACGTGGCAGGGGAGAGTGGTGGACGCCTGCGGTGAACGAACCGCGGGGCTTCTTTGTCTCCGCTTGATTTATGATTTTTTTCGTGCGAAACGCGTATATACGGCGCAATACATTGTCGCCTTTGCGTCTTGCCTTGGTTGTTTACGTTTTGGTAAACTCCCTGCGGCAAATCCGCAGGCTTCGCGTCTTGCTTGTATCTTCGCGTTTTAACGACTGACGAGGTTGTCGGAAAATTTTCTTCCCTGCCCAAACATGGGCAGGGAAGAGCGGAGGGAGACGACCGAAACCCCAAAGGGGACCCCTCGGTCGGGCATCGCCTGCGGCTCGCACGAACCGCGGGGCTTCTTTGTCTCCGCCTATGCCAACGCCCCCTGCCCAAACATGGGCAGGGGGCGTTGGCGCCGATTGGGTGACTTTGTACGAACTCAAAGGAAAAGAAGAAGCAGATCGGGAACATTCCCCGACCTGCTTTTCGATATCTTCTACATACGACTTGGAAAAGCGCTCCGTGGAGAACTGTTCCTGGAAGTTGTATGTAATGACCATATGGTCGCCGTACCAGATGACTTCCCGTACGAAAGTATTCACGAGCAGTTTGCGAACCTTGATGTCGTCGGGATCCTCAAAGACTTTGGAAAGCAGGAATTTCTCCACTTCCTCGACGGACAAGTGAGCGTATGATTTCTGCTTTGCCTTGTTGATCTCGATCTCCAATTCGTTGAGTTCCGCCTGTAAACCGTTGAGCCTGTCCTTTGTAAAATCGGTGATGATGCCTTGTTCGATGGCTTTGACGATATTGTCTGCCGCCTTTTTTGCATCATCTCGCTTTTGCAGCAGAATCTGTAAACCCGAATCGTCCTGCATCATCTTTTCGTGTACCTTGACGACGGTCTCCGCGATCTGCGTGATGATGCTGTTCCTGCGCAGCATTGCAACCGTTGCTTGGATGACGTAATCTTCCAGGATCTGCTTTTTCACGGCTTTGCAGTCGCAATCTTCCTGCTTGCGGCGTTTGGAGAGGCAGGAGTAGTAATAATGGATCTCACCCGTCTTGCTCGTGCCGCTCTCGCCGACCATCCTGTGCTTGCATTTTCCGCAGATGAGCTTTCCCGAAAGGATATAGTCGAACATTTCCTTCTTGCGCCCCGGCGCATTCTTGTTTTCTTCATTTATAGCGTTCACTTGCATCCACAACTCCTTTGAAATGATCGCGGGGAAGACTTTGTCGTAATCCTCGCCCTTATGGGTCACGACACCCGTA
>DVGN01000073.1 GCA_018712725.1 Candidatus Scatosoma pullicola | reverse complement strand
CCTTTTAAGGGTAGCAAGTAACCAATGCACGGCTGGCAGGCCAATTCCCCGGCGCACTTATGCGCTGCCTGTAATGATTAGGGTTATACCCGAAAATGAAATACCACGTGCTTTGCACGTGGATATTTATTCTTTGAAAATTTTACAGCGCGTTTACAAAAAAATGCGGAATTTTTTACAAGTGTATGTTATAATTACAGGCAAAGATACGGGAGGAGAGAGATGGAAGAGAGGTCGAGAACGGCGCTCGCGCGGCGGGAGAGAGAAGTGCGGGCGCGGGAAGAGGAATTGAAGATCCTGCGGGCGGCGTATGCGAAAAAGCGGGAGAGGGGGAACAAGCGGCGTTTCGCCTTTACCCTGTTTCTTGCCGCTCTGGCGGCGACGGCGGCGGTGCTGCTCTTCTTTTCGTACAGCCGCGGGCTTTCCGGACGTGGCAGGAGCGCCGCGGACGGGGGAAACGAGTGGATCGCCGTCGCGGTCGCGCTTATTTTTGTCGCGGGCTATGCCCTTTTCGGGGGACTGGCGGCGGAAAAGCAGGGGCGGGAGGCGGCGGTTCTGGCGGAAAAGATCGCGGGGCTGGAAAAGGAGCTGGAAGGGATGCGCAAGGAGAAGACGGCGGAAAAAGTCCCCGGCACCTTCGTCGCCGCCCGCGCCCGGAAAGAAGGGGAAGAGGAGGGGAAATACCGCCGCTATCCCCGCTGTTCGGGCGGATAAGGGGGCGGGCGTTTCTGCGGATTTTCCGCGAAAAAATTTTCTGAATGTATAAATTTTTTCAGAGCGGGCAATAACCTCTCTGCCGGTTTTCCGGCGGGGAGGTTTTTTGATTTATGAAAAAATTGTGCATAACTTTTTTGCTGTCAGGCATAATAATTTTGTCGGCGGTCGGATTTCTGCGGGGCGGAAGCCTTGGGGGAGATGCGGTCGGCGGCAATGCGGAATACCTGCGCATCCACATCCGCGCAAATTCCGACGCGGGGGAAGATCAGGCGGTGAAATATCTCGTGCGGGATGCGGTCGTCGAATACCTGACCCCCTTCGTCGCTCAGTCGGAGACGCGGGAGGAAGCGGAGGAGAGGATGGAGGGCTGCCTTGCGGGGATCGCCGCCACGGCGGAAGCAGTCCTCCGCGCCAACGGCTTTTTCTACGGGGCGAGAGCCGAACTCAAAGACGAAGAATTTCCCACCCGCGTCTACGGGGAATATACCCTTCAAGCGGGCGTGTACCGCGCTCTGATCGTATATCTGGGGGAGGGCACGGGGGACAACTGGTGGTGCGTGATCTATCCGCCCCTCTGCTTTGCCGGAGAACCCGGCGACGACATCGTCTATAAGAGCAAAATTCTCGAAATCATCGAGAATTGGAAAAACCGCCGCTGAAAAAAAGACGGGGCAGGGTTGCGCCGAACGCCCGTCCGGGCGGCGGGTCGGGAAGAAAAGGCGCCGTACATAAGGAGGAATTGCCATGAAGAAGAGTATAAGACGGGGCGCGCTGGCGGCGATGCTGCTCGCGGGTGCGATCGCGGCAGGCGCCGCGGGCGCGGCGGCTGTCTTGCCCGGACATACCGCCGATACGGCGATCGTCGGGATGCAGGCGGCGGAAGCCGCGGTGCTGAAAAAAGGCTCGACGGGCGGCGAAGTGAAAGAAGTGCAGCGCCGACTGAAAGAGTGGGGATATTATACGGGAAACGTGGACGGCATTTTCGGCTCGGGCACCCGCGCGGCGGTGGTCGCGTTTCAGAAAAAGAACGGGCTTGCCGCGGACGGCGTGGTGGGCGCGGCGACGTATAAGGCGCTCGGCATGAACGATTCGTACAATCTGCTCGCGGGGCAGGGGACGACGGGGAATTTCACCAGCTCGGACATGTACCTTCTGGCGCGCACCATTTACGCCGAAGGCAGGGGCGAGCCGTATGTGGGGCAGGTGGCGATCGGCGCCGTCGTGCTCAATCGGGTGGACAATCCCGCATTCCCCAATACCATCTCGGGCGTGGTATATCAAAGGCACGCGTTCACGGCGGTTTCGGACGGGCAGATCAACCTGACGCCCGACGATACGGCGATGCGGGCGGCGCAGGACGCCGTCAACGGCTGGGACCCCACGGGGGGCGCGATCTATTACTATAATCCCGCCGTCGCCACGAGTTCCTGGATTTTCGGGCGGCAGACGATTGCGGTCATCGGCAAACACGTGTTTGCGATTTGAGGCTTTGGAGAATGAATATGGAAAAGAAAGAAAACGAAGTGGAGATCGCAACCAACATGTCTTCGGGTGCGGAAAAGGTGGAGAACATCGGCGAGCGCGCGGACGCGAAAGCGGGCGCCGCGGGAGCCGTGAACGCCGCGGGCGGAAAGGCGGAGACGAAAAAGGCCGACCGCCGCGCGGAAAAGGCGAAACGGGCGCAGAAGAAAGGGGAACAGAAGGAAAAAGCCGCCGCGAAAAAGCGGGTGGACGCCGCGCTCGAAAAGGAACGCCGCAAGGCGCAGAAAGAGGAGCGGAAAGCGGCGCTTAAAGCCAAGCGGCAGGAAAAGAAATTGCAGATGGAAGAAAAGCGCCGCGCGCACGAAGCGAAGATGGCGGAGGAGAAAGCCGCCCGCCTCGCCGAGCGCCGGGCGAGAAAAGAACTTCTGAAAAACGAGACCAAGGCGCAGCGCATCGAACGCCGGCAAAAGGAACGCGCCGAAAAGATCGCGCTGAAAAAGCAGAAGCGGGAACAGGAATACAACCTCAAATTGGAGCGCCGCGACGCCCGGCTGAAAGCCAGAGAACAGCGCCTGAAAGACAGGCAGCACCGCCGGGAAAACCGCCGCGCGCCCGGATTCGGGGGCTGGCTGGCGGCAGTCATTTCTCTGGGCGTCGTCACGCTCGCCCTGACAGCGGTCGTGACGATGGGCGCTTTCGATATGGCGGAGATGAACGCCGCGATGTCCTCCGCCTACCGCGGAACGCTGTACGAACTGGTCGGCATCATGGAAAACGCGGACACCGATCTGTCCAAGGTGCGCATATCGGCGAGCCCCGAACAGCAGAGCCGCTTGCTCACCGATCTCCTGCTGCAGGCGCGGCTTGCGGAGAGCAGTCTGGAACGCTTCCCCATTCCGGCGGAAGCGGACGCGGGGGTGACGACCTTTATAAACCGCACGGCGGCGTATTCGCAGGGGCTTCTCGACAAGCTCCGCGCGGGCGGAACCCTTTCCGACGCCGATCTGCAAAAGCTGGAAAGTCTGTATAAGACGAACAGGCAGGTAAGGGACGAATTGAACCGTCTGGCGCTGGCGATGACCGATAAGGACATGGAAATGTTCCTGAAATCGGCGAAGGAAAACGAGATCGGCAAGAGTTTTCAGAGCCTGGAAAACCTCACGGTCGGGGACGGCGAAGAGGCGCTTGAAGAGAAAGAGCAGGGCGTTGCGGAAGAAGAGGGCGGCATCACTTCCGTCCGGGCGGAAGAGCTGTGCGGGGAATATTTCTCCGAATACGGCGTGGAACGGGCGGACTATGCGGGCGAGACATCCTCTAAGGAAGTTCCCACCTATAACTTCTTCCTCTATGACGGACAGGGCAAACAGATCTTTGCGCAGATCTCCAAAAAGGACGGGGCGCTGGCGCGGTTCGAGTTCTACGAACACTGCACGGACAAGAATTTCGACCTCGGAAGCGCAAAGACGATCGCGGAAGAATATCTCGCCTCTCTCGGCTATGAAAACATGTCCGCCGTCTGGGTGAACGAAAACGGCACGCTGGCGACCTTCCATTTCGCCTATGAATCGGACGGCGCGGTGTTCTATCCCGATCTCGTGAAGGTGAAGGTCTGCGAGACCAAGGGCAAAGCGGTGGGGCTGGACGCGACGGCGTTTTTGAAAAACCACCGTACCAGGGGAGCGGTGAGCGCAACGCTTACCCGTTCGGAAGCGCGGGAGAAACTCTCGGACAGGCTGAATGTGGAAAGTTCCCGTCTCACCGTCGTGCCCGTGCGGGGCAAAGAGGTGACCGCCTACGAATTCCTCTGCGAATATGAAGGCGAGCGTTACTTCGTGTATATCGACGCCGATACGGGAGAAGAGGTGATGATTTTGAGTATTCTGCTCTCCGGACAGGGACAGATATTGTTGTAAGGCAAAAAGAGAGCCTTTCGGCTCTCTTTTTTTGCCTGCTTATCCGGGCGAAACGCGTATCTACGGCGCAATACTTTGTCGGGCTTGCGTTTTTGCCCCACTATCCTGCCTCCCCTTATGGTAAGGGGAGGTGTTACGGAGTGACGGAGGGGATAAAAGGTTGGTTTTTGATAAAGAAAATCGGAAATGCGGCAGGCAGGGTTGAGATAATGGAATTTTTAGGCGGAAATCAGTCAGACAATTCCTCAGTCAGCTTCGCTGACAGCTCCCTTTGCACAAGGGAGCCGGGATGTGTTGCTTTTCTTTTGCTTCGTAAAAGAAAAGCAACAAACCCCCGCTTTCTGTGAGAAAACGGCCGTAAAACCATATTTTTCCGCCGCATTTTTTGCGCTTTTTCCACGTCGGATTCTTGACGGAAGAAAAAAAATCTGCTATAATGATATTAAATCTTATTTGGAGGAGCGCATATGCAGGAACGGCAGACCAGGCAGAAACGGGTCATATACGACGCCTTGAAGGCGCTCGATCATCCCACGGCGACAGAGGTGTACGGGTACGTCCACGAGCGGTATCCCTCCATCAGCCGGGCGACGGTGTTCCGCGTCCTGGGCGGATTTGCGGCGTCGGGGCGGGCGCTGGAGCTGCGGATGGCGGGCGCGGACGTGCGGTACGATTACAACGTGACGCGGCATTATCACGCCCATTGCCGGCTGTGCGGACGGGTGACGGATATTCCGGCGGACGCAGACCTGCCCCTGCCCTCCCTCTCGGAGGCGCACGGGTTTCTCGTGGAGGATTTCACGGTGGAATTTTTCGGGATCTGTCCCGCCTGCCGCGCCGGGGAGAAAATTTCCTGACGGGCAAAAAAGCGGCGGGAGACAAAAAAGAGGGACGGGAAAGGGGCGCTTTTCCCGCCTTTTTCCTTTCTCCGCGGGCGAAAGAGTTGCTTTTCGGGCGGATTTGTGATAAGATAAGCGTAAAGAAAAGGAAACAGGAGACGGGCATGAAAAATTTCCGCAAGTATGCCGGGCAGTATTTCCTCCCCGAAGGGGAGACGCTCGATTGGGTGCACAAAGACGCGCTGACGGCGCCGCCCGTATGGTGCAGCGTCGACCTCCGGGACGGCAACCAGGCCCTGGCGGAGCCGATGGACGAGGATACCAAGACGGAATTTTTCCGCCTTCTGGTCGAAATCGGATTCAAGGAAATCGAAATCGCCTTTCCCGCCTCTTCGGAGACGGAATTTTCCTTTGTCCGGCGGCTGGTCGGAGAGGGGCTTATCCCGGACGACGTGACGGTGCAGGTTCTGACCCAATCGCGGGAGCATATCATCCGCCGCACCTTTGAGGCGATCCAAGGGGCGAAAAACGTCGTGGTGCACCTCTACAATTCCGTCTCTCCCGCCCAGCGCGAACAGGTGTTCCACGGGGGCAGGGAAGAGGTGAAGGCGATTGCGACGTCGGGCGCGAAGCTCATGAAGGAACTCGCGGAGAAGGAAAAGGGGAACATCCGCTTCGAATATTCGCCCGAGAGTTTCACGTCCGCGGAGCCGGAATTTGCGGCGGAGGTGTGCAACGCCGTTCTGGAAATCTGGGCGCCGACGGCGGAGAAAAAGGCGATCATCAATCTGCCCGCGACGGTGGAGACGGCAATGCCCCACGTCTTTGCCGGGCAGGTGGAGTACATGCGCAAGCATCTCGCCTTCCCCCAAGGCAGGGTTTTGTCCGTGCATCCGCACAACGACCGCGGCTGCGCCGTGGCGGCGACGGAGGCGGGGCTGCTCGCGGGGGCGGAACGGGTGGAAGGCACCCTGTTCGGCAACGGCGAGCGGACGGGCAACGTCGATCTCGTGACCCTCGCCCTCAACCTGTATTCGCAGGGGGTGGATCCCGGGCTGAATTTTGAAAATCTTCCCTACGTCTCGTCCATGTATTCCCGCCTGACGGGGATGCGCATTCCCGAACGGCAGCCGTATGCGGGCGAACTCGTGTTCGCGGCGTTTTCCGGCTCTCACCAGGACGCCATCGCCAAGGGGCTGAAATGGCGGGAGGCGCACCCGCAGGCGGCGTGGAACGTGCCCTATCTCCCCGTCGATCCGCGGGACATCGGCAGGGAATACGAAAAGGACGTCATCCGCATCAACAGCCAGTCGGGCAAAGGGGGCGTCGGGTATGTGCTGGAAAGCAGGTACGCGCTCAAACTGCCCGCCCGCCTGAAAGAGGCTTTTTCCAAGGTCGTCAAGCGGGTGACGGACGAAGGGCACAAGGAGCTGCAGCCCGCCGAAATCCACGAGCTGTTTCTCGATACATACCTGCGCAACCGCCGCTATTTTTCCCTCTCCGAACCCCATTACCGGCAGCGGGAGGGGATAGACGCCGAAGCCGTCCTGACGGACGGGCGGGGGGAGACCCACGCCCTTTCGGGACACGGAAACGGCCGTCTCGACGCGGTTTCCAATATGCTCAAAGCATACCTGGGTATCCCGTATTCGCTCAACGGCTATGAACAGCACGCCCTGACGGAAGGCTCGTCCTCCAAGGCGATCACCTATCTCGGCGTCGCGGAAGGGGAGATCGGCTGCTGGGGGGTAGGCGTGCACGACGACAGCACGACCTCCTCCGTACTCGCGCTGTGCGCCGCGCTCAACAACCTTCTCGCCATGCGCGAAAAGGCGGGCGCGGTGACGCGGTAAACCCCTTGTTTTTCCCCGCCCTTTTCCCGCGCCGACGGCCGGGGAGGGCTTTTTTTGCGCTCTGCGCCGCCGAAAAGGGGAAATTCCGGGAAAATCATCCCGATTCCGGGATTCCCGGACAAAAGTTCCCGCCTTTTGTCTTGCTTTGCCGCTCCGAAAATGATAGAATGAGCGTATAAAACACGGGAGGCGATCGGGATGAGATCGAACATCGGAGAATTTTTAAGCGTATTGCGAAAATCCAAGGGGATGACCCAACAGGAAGTGGCGGATTCGCTCGGCGTTTCCAACAAGACGGTTTCCGGCTGGGAGACGGGCGCGTCCTGCCCCGACATATCCATGCTCCCTGCGATTGCGGAATTGTTCGGCGTGACCTGCGACGAACTTTTGCGCGGGGAGCGCATTCCGCCCTCCGAACCGCAGGCGCGCACGGAGGAAAAGCGGGAAAAGGTGCTGGCGCGGATGCTCGCGCACTATAAGAATACGGCGGCGATTTCCGCCTGGCTGAGCGCGGGGCTGTACGTGCTTGCCGCCGTCGCGGCGCTGCTCATCGGCTGCGCCGTCCTGGAAAGCCTGGTCGGCTTTTTCGCAGGGCTGATCTTCGTGATGGCGGGGGCGTTTCTCTGTCTCATCCACGGCAAATATCTGCGCTCGCAGATTTCGCAGGACGACTTCGAAAGCGCCGCCGCAGAGGACTGTCTGCGCGCTTTGTCTTCGCGGCAGACCGCCGTCCTCATTCTCGCCGCAGACGCGTTCGGCTTTATCCTGCCCCATGTCTTTGTCCCCGTGCATTTCGGGCTGCGGATCGGCCCCGCGCTCGGTTACGGCGCGCTCGGCGCCGCCCTTTGCGGCGGATTTGCATGGGGCATGTACGCGATCGTGCGCTCGGCGAAGAAGTCTTACCGCACCTGCCGCGAAAAGTTTTTCTGGACGCTGAAAAACGGCGTCGTCCCGTATGCTTCCCTTTCCGTCCTCGCCGTCGTGCTCTTTTTCGTCACGGCGTATTCCGTGTCCCTGCGGGTGCCGGACGGGATGGCGGGGCATCCTTGGGAGAGCGATTCGACGTACGGACAGATGGCGGAGGCATTGCAGGAGAACGACCTGTTTGAACGGTATGAAAATACGCTGCAGAGTACGCATGCCGTTCAGACCACCGCCACGCAGGAGGTGCTGGACGGGGAGATCGGGGGAGAAGGGACCCTCTGCCAAAGCTGGACGTGCGTTTTTGCCGCGGACGAAGGGGCGGCCTATTATTTCCCCGATTTTCCGCAGGAATATGCGGAGGCGTACGACGTCGCCGCGAAAGGGACGGGCGCTTTCGTCCGCGTCCCCGTGCTGACGCTGGAGCTGGAAAACGGAATGGTCATTTCCCTGCCCGTCCTCAATCCGGAATATCAGGGCGGCGTGCGCGATCTGGATCAGAACGCCGTCTGGGCGGAGGATACAGCGCTCTTTCACGACATCACTCTCACGTTCGACCGCCCGCCCTATGAGATCGCGGAAGCGAAGAGGAGGATGACCTCCGCCGCCATACAGATCGGCGTGACCGCCGGAGCATGGCTTTTAGTAGTCGCCGTATATACGGCGATCTATATTCCCCGCCGCAAAAAATTCCTGCGCAATTCAGAAAAGAAAGGGGGCAGGTAAGGAACTACGGCAAATAGCGACTACGGCGACCGCACCGATGCGGCCGCCGCAGTTTTCTGTTGTTTGGAAAATCCGATCCATGTCTCCCTTATGGCAGAGTGGCGGCACGAAGCCTTCATCCCATGCTTCTCCTTATAGTAAAATGGCGGCATGAAGCTCCATCCCATGCCTCCCCTTATGGTAAGGGGAGGTGGTGCGAAACCTCCACCCACATGCCTCCCCTTTTGGAAAGGGGAGGTGTCACGGAGTGACGGAGGGGATAAGAAGTTCGGGAACCATGGTGAGGGGCGCGGCACGAAGCCTTCACCCCTTATAAAAGATGCCGCAAGACAAAACGCTCTGAAAGCGGTTAAAATTCCTTTTTGGAATAGATTCTGACGGAGACCGCACAGGAGGCGGCGAGCAGGAGGGCGGTGAAACACGCCGCGCCGACGGCGAGGGCGATCCTGCCGTCCGCCAGCAGATTGCCGAGCAGGGGAAATAAGCCGACGATCGCCAAAAGGAAGAGGACGATCGCGACGGTCATGTACGTTCTGCCCTTTTCGACGCCGAAACGGAATACCAGGGGAAGGACGACGGACAGGGAAATGAACTGCATGCAGACGGGCAGCACCCATTCGGCGGCGTTTTCCGTTCCGCTTCCCATCGCCGCGAGAACGGCGAGAGACGCGAAATACCCGATACAGCCGAAGAGGGCGGCGAGCGCGCCGAGCAGGTATTTTTCCGCTACGGCGGTCCGGGCGCTGATCCCGCCGGCGGCGGCAAATTTCTGCCAGCCGTCCTTCTCTTCATAGGCGACGGCGGAGAGGGGGACCGCGGTGGCGGCGAGTATGCCGATGGTGCCGGCAAAGGCGGCGTTTTTCAAAACGACGGACAGGGCGCAGAACAGTACGATCATCCCCGCGTACCAGCCCGCCTGTTTGCGGATGTTGTAAAAATCTTTCAGCAATAGTCCTTTCATATGCGCTCTCCTTTGGCGAAAAACAGCATGATGTCGTCCAGGCAGGCGGGTCGGAAACCGAAGCCCTGCGGCATTTTTTCTTTGACCGCCAGAATGTCGACGCCGTACTCCCGGCGCAGGATGCGGACGACTGCGTCTTTGTCCAGCTCGGCAAGCTGCCTTTCGTCCGCGCCGTACACGGCGTATTTGTCCAAAAGCGCGTCCTTTTCTTCGTCGAAGACGACCTTCCCTTCGTGCAGGTAGACGATATAATCGCAGATCTTTTCCAGATCGGCGGTGATGTGGGAGGAGAGGAGCACGGCGCGCCGCCCGTCGCGGTTGTAATCGTAAAGCATGCCGAGAATGTCGCTGCGGACGACGGGGTCCAGCCCGTCCGTCGGTTCGTCCAGAATCAGCAGTTCGCTTTCGTAGGACAGGGCGACGGCGATCGCCGTTTTCATCTTCATGCCCTTGGAAAATTCTTTCAGGGGCTTTTTTTCGGGCAGCGAAAATTCCCGTACAAATCCGCGGAATTTTTCCGCATCCCATTTTTCAAAGACGCCGGACATCACTTTGCCGAGCATGGTCGGGCTGAGTTCGCCCGGAAGCCCGACGTCGTCCAGGACAAAGGCGATTTTCTGCCTGTCCGATTTGGACAGCGCCTCTATCTTCTTTCCGTCGAACAGAATCTCCCCGCCGTCCGGATGTACGGCGCCCAGAATGCTCTTGATCACCGTGCTTTTTCCCGCGCCGTTTTCGCCGATCAGCCCCACCACCGCGCCGTCGGGCACGTCGAAAGAGACGTCCTCCAAACGGAAGTTTGCGTATCGTTTGCATAAGTTATCGATCTTCAACATTTTTTTTGCCTCCGGTAGACGGTTTTCGCAAGTTCGGCAAATGCCTCTTCGTCCATCCCGCACCGATCGGCGATTTCCGCCGCCCGCGCGATGTGTTCCTCCAATTCTTCGCGGTTGCGCTCCCGCACGAAGTCCTGGTTGCGCTCGGCGACGAAAGTGCCCCTGCCCACGACGGAACAGATATACCCGTCCCGTTCGAGGTCGGAATAGGCGCGGGAAGTGGTGATGACGCTGATCCGCAGATCCTTCGCCAGCCCGCGTATCGTGGGCAGCGGCGCGCCCTCTTTCAGGCTGCCTTCGAGGATCTGCGTCTTTATCTGGTCGTATATCTGCTCGTACAGGGCTTTGCCCGATAGGTTGGATAAGTGGATATTCATTCTCGCTTCTCCCGAATTGACTATATTGATTATATACAATATGACGCCGATTGTCAATCGCGCGGGCAGAATATTTCCGCGGCGGCACAAAACTGAAATTTTCAAACAAAAAGAGATACAAACAGACTTTTTGCGGCGAAACGGCATTTCAGAGGGGCAAAACAAAAAGAGAGGGCAAAACCACTCTCTTTTTATATGGTGCTTGTATGTTATGATTGCCATAAAGGCAAGACCGTAGTAATTAAACCAATTCATAACCCCATTATATCATAACTCAAAAAGGTATTCAAGCAAACCAATACGCACTCGGCGGGGCGGGCGATTGGCATTGACCGCTGCCGTTTTATGTTTTTGTCCGATAACATACAAAACCCCCGGATCGACCACTTGGCAATGGTTCGATTCGGGGGTGGGGTGGTGCCGCTGACCGGGCTTGAACCGGTACGGTATTTCTACCGAGGGATTTTAAGTCCCTTGCGTCTGCCAATTCCACCACAGCGGCTTGTCGTTTTCGCAGATTTGGGTTTTTGTGCGTATATATAGTACGGCGGGACATCGTTTGTCCGCGCTTTTGCCTCCCGATTCTGCCTGTTTTTTCTGGAAATAAAGGGGGAAAACGAGAGGGGAAAAATGCGGTCGTCAAATACCTGTACGGGGGGAAATACCCCGAAAAGCAAAAACTCCGTACGCGCGGCAAAAGCCCGTACAGAGTTTTCCGAAAGTCTTTGGAGGCGCCACCCGGATTTGAACCGGGGAGTGAAGGTTTTGCAGACCTTTGCCTTACCACTTGGCTATAGCGCCGTACTCTCCCGCGGCGGACTTTGAAAAAACAGCGCGAACTTCCTGAAAATTGGAGCGGGAAACGAGACTTGAACCCGCGACATTTACCTTGGCAAGGTAACGCTCTACCACTGAGCTATTCCCGCATGCTCCGTCCGCACTGTTTTTTCGTTGGTGGAAGTTATAGGGATCGAACCTATGACCCTCTGCTTGTAAGGCAGATGCTCTCCCGGCTGAGCTAAACTTCCGAAAGCCTGTATAGTATAGCATATCCCGACCCGAATTGCAAGCGTTTTCGGGGTCGTCGGGCAAATTTCCGCCGAAAATATTTCCGGGCGGGGATCGGGCGCGCGTCGGGCGGAGGTCGGGTTGCGGTGCGGAGACGGTCGGCGGAGGGCAAATCTGTCTTTTGCAAAACGGATTTTCGCGCTTCGGCAAAGCGGGGCGCCGCGGATAAAAAACTTCCGGGATTTCCTTTGATTCCCTGCGAATGCTTGCAATTTGGCTCTGTTTATGATATTATATTTATATTATATGCAACAGAATCCGGCACATGCCGCTCTCTTGCGGCCGGTACGGACGGAGGAAAAACGTGGTTGTATTGTTTGATATGGACGGGACGCTGCTCCCCATGGACCAGGAAAAGTTTACAAAGGTATATTTTTCGGCCCTCGCCGCCCATTTTGCGCCCCTCGGCTACGAGCCGAAAGCCTTGCTCGAAGGCGTCTGGCAGGGCACGAAGGAGATGGTGAACAACGACGGGCGCAGGACAAACGAAGAGGTGTTCTGGGACACGTTTTCGGGCATATTCGGGGAACGGGTGCTTGCGGACAGAGGGGAGTTTGAAAAATTTTACGCGGTTCGCTTCGACGCCTTTCGGGAGGCGTGCGGGTATAATCCGGCGGCGGGCGAGACGGTGAGAAAACTCAGAAAGGCGGGACACACCGTCGTCCTCGCCACCAATCCCGTCTTTCCCATGACGGCGCAGAGAAAGCGCCTGCACTGGGCGGGAACGGAGGAATCGGACTTCGCTCTCATCACTTCTTACGAAAATTCCCGCGCCTGCAAACCCAACGTGCGCTATTATGAGGAAATTTTGCAGAAAATCGGCGCGTCGGCGTCCGACTGCATCATGGTCGGAAACGACGTCACCGAAGACATGGCGGCGGCAAAATTGAATATGAAGGTGTTTTTGCTGACCGACTGTCTGATCAATCGGGAAAACAGGGACATTTCCGTCTATCCCCGCGGCGGGTTCGGCGAACTGAACGAATTTCTGGCGGGAGAGATGAAACTATAAGGATTTTGTAAATTTTACCGATAGGGAGGGTATTGTATGAGAAAATATAAATGGATCAGGGGCTTGTCGATTTTCGGCATTATCGTCGTTTCCGTTCTGATATGTTTTACGTTGTTCATCGGGATGATGTTGGACGGACGCGATTTGATCAGCTATCATGTCGAATCCATGCAGGAAATTGAGGCCACATTGAAAGGGAACGGCGATGTCGAAGTCCACAGCGACGGCGGGATATATTATTTTGACATCAAAGATATGGCAGAAGAAGAGTATTGTATATATTTCTGGCAGACAGGCGGAGCGATTATGAAAGAACGCAATGAATTTGACGGGTATTCTGCAAGTTATAAAAATCCTGAAACTCCGGAACAAATTTATGTGCGGATTTCTTGTACCCCACATAGTTCTATTCCGCGCGGAACATATTTGACCACGGTGGAGATGGCTGGAAACAGTTGTGCTATATATTCCGACGAAAACTATACCGGAAATGAGGAGTTGTCTCTTTTTTTCGATAAAGAGGGATATAGCTATGACATTTACATGTGGAGCGAAAAACGGGAAATGCAGCCCGTAACGATTGATCGGGAGATGTTTTTGGAAACCGCTTCGGGGCTGATAGAAAGTATGTACCGATGACGCCGCAGGGCGCCTTTGGGACGAGGGGGCATGAAAGGGACTTTGTCGCGCTGACCGGCGGGCAGTAAAGAGAAATTTTGATATTATGGAGGCGGGATATGAAAAGTCGGAAACAAAGACGGATTTCGGGGATTTTGTTGCTTTTTATGGGGTTGATTTTCTGTGCGGGCTGCGGGGGCGGCGGCAATTCCGTCAGCAATTCCGGGGGCGGTTCGGACCGGGACGGAAGTTCGGGCGGAAACGTGGGAAACAGCAGCGCTTCGGAAAGCAGCAGCGAGTATGTCGGCGAAATAACGGGCGTGTTTTATACCATGGAAGAAGCCTACGAAGCGGGATATCTGACGCGGGAAGATCTGACGAATATCGCTTATTATCATAATGAATGGGTTCCGTATCCCGAAACTCTGGATAATTCAATTGCCGAAGCCATTAAAAAGACCCAAGCGGAGGATCTCCGCAAGGATGTTCCGGAGGCAAAAGCGGAGGATATACAGATCATAAAATACTATGGCGAATATAACGGCAATTATGCGGTTATGGTAGATAATCCATATGGAGAATATCCGGCGGTGATCGTAGATGAATGGGAAACGGTGGGCGGCGTAAAATTTCATTACACCAGTTTTGAGAGAGTTGTCGTTTGGGTTGTGGATAAGTAAAAAAGCGGCGGTCGGATCGGCTCGTTTTTTCGCGGTTGGTCGCCTTTCGGGAGAAAAGGAAGCCGAGCAAAGAAAGCCCTCCCCCTTTCCAAAAGGGGGAGGGCGTCATTTTTCTCCCTGCCTCCCTATGGTAAAGAATGCCACCGGGTGCCCCCTTTATACCTCCCCTTTTGGAAGGGGAGTGTCACGCCTCACCCCATGCCTCTCCTTTGGGAAAGGGGGTGACGACGGCTCCTTCATGCCTCCCCTTTTTGACAAAGGGGAGGTGTCACGAAGTGACGGAGGGGATAAGAAAGTCCGCTTTTGATAAAGTAAATAGAAACGCTGACATAAATCCGCAAAAAGGGCGTCACTTGTTATCATTTTTTGCCCTTACGAAATGCGGAGCAGTTTCGGGCGTGATTCATCGGACGGATGCTGTGTCGCCTTTGCGCAGTCCTTAGGTCATGTACTTATTGCGTACACTCCCGTCGGACTTTACGCAGGCTCCTTGTCCCGTCCGCGACTGATGCCCGAAACTTCGGTTATTCCTGCTTATTCGAAGTTCGGGGACAGGAACTTTGCCCC
>DVGN01000072.1 GCA_018712725.1 Candidatus Scatosoma pullicola | reverse complement strand
AAGCCGATGCACAGGATCACCCAATCGGGAGAAAGGGCGTTGACGTCCGTATCCCACCGCGCGAGCAGATCGCGGGAGGTATTGCCGGAAATTCCCATGTTGACGAGATGAAAGAGCTGTTCGGGACAATCGACGTTGAGGAAACAGTCGATGAGCCTCACATATCCGTTCCCGAGCTTCTGCGCGTTCCCTTCCCCGATCGGCCGCGCCCGGCCGTCGTCCGTGACCGAATCGCCCGCAAAGACGATCTTCTCTCCGTTTTTCAGCAGCATGATTTTTCTCCTTTTTTCACATTCGTTTTCCTTTCCCTATCATTATACCCGCATCGGCGCGGAAAGTCAAACGCAGAACGGAAAAATTTCCCCCTCTGCGAAAAAATCTTTGTAAAAAGACCTCCGCGCCGCCGATCGCGGCACGGAGGATTCTTCCGTTTGAGCCGATCCCGCCGGCGGCATACAGACGGCAAAGCCGCCTTACTCAGTATGCACCTTTCCGGCACGGATTATGTCCGCACTTCCGCGCTCCCGGACGCGGCGCGAGAAAACTGCTCTCTTCCGCCCCCGCACGGAAATCACGCGTCCATCGAAAGCAGATCTTTATATCTGTTCTCGTAGCGGACGACGCAGGAGGAAGTGTTGTACTCGCCGAGGATCTTGTTCTGCACCATCGACGAATAGGAGGAGGAAGAAGAGGAATCGGACTTCAGAGATTCGTAGAAGAGATAGGAGAAAGTCCCCTCCGTCTCCCGTTCGTTCCAATCGAAACCGTACACTTCGCCCGCCTGATCGTACACGAAAGATACATAAATGATGTGCCAGCCGTAATCGGAAGGACACACGACATAGGTGCCCACCCCTTCGCGGATGGCGGCCTGCGCGGCATATTCGAATTCCGCGACGTAGTCCGTCTTATACGGAGAGACGGTGTACCCCATATAGGTATTGAATCCGCCCGTATCCGAACTGTACGCAAACATCAGTTCGTTGAACACGGACACGGCGGTGTACGCCTCCGTCCCTTCGACGAAATAATCTTTATGCTCGGTCCCGCCGAGAGTCGCGCCGTCCGAGCCCGTCACTTTGCCCTGATAATAGATGAATTTGGAATAATCGAATTCGTCTTCCGCCTCGTCGTAGATGTCCTGCATATATCCGGCGTTTTCCGTACCCGACGCCCGCAGCCCCGCATAGGCGTAATACCCTTCCATCTCGTCGAGGAAAGTATCCACGGACAAACGCTGGGGAACGAAATTCCACTCTTCTTCGGTCTCGTCGAAAGTCGCCGTGCCGTTGTAAGGATACCGCCCGTAATACTGCGTGAGTTTCTCGTACTGCGCGTTGTCGCCGCTGCTCTTTTTGAGGTTGTCCTCGAAGAAGAGATAGGTCTTGTTCCCCGCCGCCTCATTGGACTGCGTGAAGGTATTTTTGTAATAGGCATCCTCCGCCGTCGCTTCGAAGGCGTAATTGCTGTCCTCATCCGCCGAGAACCAGGGCGTACGCAGATCGGTGGCGCGGATGTTGGAAAGCAGCGCCGCGCGCTTCTGATAGATCTCCTCCTGCCTCAGCCCCGTGTCGTTGGTATAAGTGGACAGAATCTGGCTCTGCGTCGCCGAGAAGGGCAGCACGATGTTGTAGACGAAGCCGAACCCTTCGCGGGGACTGTACAGGACGAAAGAGGTATCGGAAACGCTCCCGATCGCCGTCTCAAAGGTGTCCTGATCGCTGTCGTAGGAATTTTTCTGCGTCGCGAGGAGGGAATTGTATTTCTCCTCGACGTACTCCTGCGTGAGCTCTTCGTTCGCTTCGTCGTTCAGATCGTCCGCATATTTGTTGATGAGCGCCTGTTCGAGCTGGCTGGCGAGTTCCACGTAATAATAATCGATGCCTTCGAGATTTCCGGTGTCTTCGCCTTCGTTGAGCAGATTATTCGCCGAAAGATTGGAAAGGAACACGTTATAAGCTCTGCGGCGGGTCGACTGCGTGGACCCGTCCTGCGCCTCGTACTGCCCGCAGCTGTCCAGCGTATTGTGCCCCGTATACACGTCGTAATCGAGATTGCCTTCGGCGTCCACGGGATAATAATCCTCCACTTCGGTGCCCACGCCCGTCGGCGTCGTACGGGTATCCCCCGTCGAAGAAGAGGTATCGTCCTGATCGGAAATGTAGTCCGTCTCCGCCGAATCGAGGGTGGAATTGATCATCGATTTCAGCGAATAGACCGCCCGGTCGTAATCGGTGCCGTCCCTGCCCCCTTCGGTGAGGAAATATTGCAGCGTGAGCAGTTCGGGATGGTTTTCGTAATGCACTTTGAGGGCGTCGTCGAGCGCCGCCGTCTGTTCTTCGACGTACTGCGTATAATCGGAGACCGAATAAACGCCGCCATACTCTTCGTCGCCCGCGTCCGCGCCCCGCTCGAAATAATACGCCATGGCGTACTGCACGATGATCTTGCGGTTTACCAGGTTGTCCATGAGCAGATTGAACGTCTGCTCGTAGGTATAGCCGTAACTCTGGACATAAGTATATCCCGTATTGAGGAAATACGCCACGAGATCCCGCTTCAAAATGTCCGAATTGACGCTGGAAATGGCGCTCGCATAAGCCGCGTACTGCCCGCCCTCCTGAAATTCTTCGTGATTGGCGATATTCACGGTACCGACGACCTGCGCCATGTCCTTTTCGCTGTTGGTCGTGATCATCCCTTCGCCGCAGGACGCCGCCGAAAGGGCGAACGCGACGCAGAGAGCCGATACCGCTGTTCTTCTGAATGCTTTTCTGTTCTTCATAAAACCGCTCCGATTATTTCTCCGGCGATCGCCGGCGCAGGCGCCGACCCGAAACACTGCGGCACTCTGCACTTATCTATTATAACCGATTCCGCGCAAATGTGCAATCGATTTTAGTTACAAACTTGTGAAAGTCAGAGAAAATTTCAAAAATTTCGTCATTCCCGCCATGAGATCGGCGGAATCCTTCCCCCCGACGAACTCCACCACGGGCGCTTCCGTCATGTTCAGGCGGACGTGCGAACGGTATTTGTCCATCGCCGCCTGGATGCGCCTGTCGCCGAGCGATTCGAGAGAGGGAAATTCCAGCGCCCCCACCCCCTTGACGAGAGAGATTTTCCGGATGTTGAATTTTGCCGCATAGCTCTTCAACACGGCGACCGTCAGCAGGTTGACCACGGCCTTGGGCAGGGGACCGTAGGCGTCCTCCATCGAAGTGTACACCCGCTTGTAATCGGCGGCGGACGAGATCTCCGCGATCTGCTTGTAGGCGTCCATCCGGGCGGCGGGGGATTCCATGTACCGCTCCGGAATATAGGCGTCGGCGCGGATGTCCAGCTCCGCCACCGTCTGCGTCTCCCCCGTCAGTTCCTCTTTGAGGAGCTTGGCGTACAGCTCGTAGCCCACTTTGTCCATGTGCCCGTGCTGTTCCGCGCCCAGGACGTTCCCCGCGCCGCGGATCTCCAGATCGCGCATCGCGAGTTTATACCCCGAGCCGAGTTCGGTGAATTCCATGATCGCTTTCAGCCGTTCGGAGGCGTTCTGCGTCATCACCCGTTCTGGCTTGAAGGTGAAATAGGCGTGCGCCAGCCGGGTGCCCCGCCCCACTCTGCCCCGAAGCTGATACAGCTGGGCGATGCCCAGGCGGTCGGCGTCGATGACGACGAGGGTGTTGGCGTTGGGCAGGTCGATCCCGTTTTCGATGATGGTCGTGGTGATCAGAACGTCGGACTTGCCGCTGTAAAAGTCGAACACGCTGTTTTCGAGCGCCGTCTTGTCCATCCTGCCGTGCGCGACGGAGATCTCCGCCTCCGGCAGGATGCGGCGGATGTTCGCCGCGAACGTGAAAATGCTCTCCACCCGATTGTAGAGGATAAATACCTGCCCCCCGCGGGAGAGCTCCCGGATGCAGGCGTCGCGGATGAGGGTCTCCGTCTCTTCGACGACGTACGTCTGCACGGGCAGCCGTTCGCCCGGCGGGGTCTGGATGGTGGAGATGTCCCGGATTCCCGACAGGGACATGTGCAGCGTGCGCGGAATGGGCGTCGCCGTCATCGTCAGGCAGTCGATGTCCTTGCGCAGATTTTTGATCTTCTCCTTGTGTTCGACGCCGAAGCGCTGTTCCTCGTCCAGAACGAGCAGCCCCAGATTTTTGAACTTCACGTCGGAAGAGAGCAGGCGGTGGGTGCCGACGACGAAATCGACGCTCCCGTCGGCGAGCCCCTTCAATATCTTTTCCTGTTCCCTGGGCGTATTGAAGCGGTTGAGCGCCGCGATCCGCACGCCGAAATCGGCGAAACGGCGGCAGGCGGTATTGAAGTGCTGGTTGCACAGCACCGTGCTCGGACACATGAGCGCCGCCTGCTTGCCCGCCAGCACGCACAGGTACACCGCGCGGAAGGCGACTTCCGTCTTTCCGAACCCGACGTCCCCGCACAGCAGCCGGTCCATCACCCTGTCCGAACACATGTCCTTTTTGATCTCCGCCACGCTGTCCGCCTGATCGGGGGTCAGTTCGTAGGGAAAGGCGTCTTCGAACTCCCGCATGAACACTTCGTTTTCGGGAAAGCGGAATCCCTTCGCCTCCGCCCGCTCGGCGTACAGCTTTCTGAGGTCGAAGGCGAGCTTTTTGAGGGAGGCGCGCACCCGCGCCTTCACCCGTTCGAAGTCGGCGCCGCCGATCTTGCTCAGCGCCGGCGCGGAATCCCCCACGTATTTGGAGAGGATGTCCATGTGTTCCACGGGCACGTACAGGACGTCCCCGTCCCTGTATTCGAGCGCGATATACTCCTTCGTCCCGTCCGTGGTCTCTATCTTCCTGGTGCCGATGACCTTGCCGATGCCGTGCGTCTCGTGTACGGCGTAATCCCCCACTTCGGGGGCGGAGAACATATCCCCCCTCTTGCGGCGGATGCGCCTGGTTTCGCGCGCCTTGGTGTACAGGTCCCCCGTGCCGATGACCGCGAGCTTGCATTCGTGCAGGACAAAGCCCCTGTCCGCCGTCTCGGGCAGGACGCACACCCCGCGGAAGTCGGAGAGGCGGTCGGGCAGGCGGACGGTGGAGACGTACTCGTCGCCGAGCATCTCCTCCATCTTCGCCGCCCGCGCGGCGTCCCCGCAGTACATGAGTACCCGATATCCCCCTTTCAGCCAGTTCTTCACGTCGGTGAGCAGGGCGGGAAAGCCGTTGAGATAGCGGGAGACGGGCGTGGCGGTCAGGTTGAAGATCTTCAACGGCTCGAAGAAGAAATTCCTGCCCGCAAACGTCTGCAGGGCGACGCGGCGGAAAGAACTTATTTTTCCGAGAAAGTCCTCCTTGTCCGCATACTGTCCTAAGGAGAAGGAAAACGCCTCTCCCCCTTCCCGCAGGCGGTGATACCGCTCTTCGTGCTCCTTATAGAGCGCGTCGAATCTGTCCCGGAGCGCCTTTCCTTCGTCGAACACCAGCACGGCGTTCCCGGGCAAAACGGAGAAAAAATCGACGGAATTTTTCAGGAGGGGCATCAGGAAGGGATTGGACAACGTCGGGTCGGACAGAAGTTCGTCCGCGATGGCGCCGGCGCGGGTGTACGCCTCCGTGGTGCGGAAATTTTTCAGATCGCCTTTCAGCGCCTTTTCGACGCGCTCTCTGTCCCCCTCTTCCGCAAAGACGTCGGAGGCGGCGAGAATGACCAGCCGGTCCGTCTCTTTCAGCCTCTCCCCCGTCCCCGCGTCGTAGGGGCGGATGCGCTCCACCGAATCTCCGAAAAAGTCCACCCGCACGGGATTTTCCCCGTTGACGGGGAAGATGTCGAGGATGTCCCCGCGCACGGCAAACGTCCCCTTCGCCTCCGCTTCGAAGCCGCGCACATACCCCATCCGCGCCAGCTGACCGGGCAGGGAGAGAAAATCCCGCTCCTCCCCTTTGACGAGGGTGAGGACGGGCAGGCGGGCGGGGAAGAGCTGCACGAGCGCGTCGATCTCCGCCGCCACGAAGGGGCAGCCGTTTTGAAGGGCGTATATCCCGTTCAGGCGGCGGAAGAGGGAATCCTTGGAAAGCGCCTTGCGGTACAGCAGCACTTCGTCCTTGGCGGCGAGCACGGCGGTTTGTTTGCCCGAAAAGGCGGCGGCGTTTTCCGCGGCTTTGCGCGCCGACGTGCCGTCCGACGTTATATAGACCACGGGGGCGTCGATCCGGGACGCCAGAAAGCATTTGAGGGAATCGGACACGCCGAAAACCGCCGTGGGCGTGCCCCGGCGGAGTTCCTCTTTCAGAAGGGCATAGTCCCCTCCGATTTCATCGAACGAAAAAAAGTTCTCTTTCATAAAGGATGGTTTCGTCCGTTTTCCCGGACAAAAAGTTTACTTCTGGTTGTACTTGTTCATCACCAGATCGATGGGCATGCCGCGCGCAAAATCCGCCGCCGCTTCTCCCGCCTTACGGCAGGCAGAGGCGAACAGCTCGTAATCCTCTTTGCGGACTTCGGAAAGGACGTAATCGATGATGGGAATGTTCACCTCCGGATCGCGGATGCCGATGCGGATGCGGGGGAACCCCTTCAATCCCGTCTCGCCGATGACGCTGCGCATGCCGTTGTGGGTGCCGGCGCCCCCCTCCGCACGGATGCGCACCTTCCCCTTGGGCAGGTCGTAATCGTCCGAGATGACGAGAAGGCGCTCTTCGGGCACCTTGTATTTCGCCATGAGCTGCCTGACCGCCCTGCCGGAGTTGTTCATGTAGGTCAAAGGACGGGCGATGACGATCTTCTCCCCGCCCGCGTAAGCCTCCGCGACCGACGCTTCGCACTCCTTCTTTCTGAATTTCACGTCTAAGATTTCCGCGGCGTCCCCCGCCGCGATAAAGCCCATGTTGTGAAAGGTCTTTTCGTATTTTTTTTCGGGGTTGCCCAGCCCCACGATCAGATACATATTTTCTTTCTTCTCCTTTCCGGATATCAACCGCCGAAACCGCCGCCGCAAAGCGCGGCGGCGGTCTTTTTATACGCAGTCTGTTTTTCAGTCGTACAGCTTGGACATGGGCTTGTCGAGATAGACGTTCTCGATCGCCGCGGCAAAGATGTCCGCCGTCGAAAGAATGCTGAACTTGTCCCGCATCTTCTCTTCGGGCAGGTGGATGGTGTCCAGCATCACCAGCTTGGTGATCGCCGATTTTTCCAGCCTCTCCACGGCGGGACCGCTGAGCACCGCGTGTGTGCAGGCGGCGTAAATTTCCGTCGCGCCCGCGTCTTTAAGCGCCTGCGCGCCCTGGCAGATGGTGCCGGCGGTGTCGATCATGTCGTCGATCATAAGGCATCTCTTGCCGTTCACGTCGCCGATGATGTTCATGACTTCCATGACGTTCGCCTTGGGGCGGCGCTTGTCGATGATGGCGATGGGCACGCCGAACTTTTCGGCGACCTTGCGCGCCCGCTTGACGCTGCCGACGTCGGGGGAGACGATGACGTCGATGTTCCCCTCTTTGGCGAAATATCCGCACAGGGTGGGGCCGCCCAGAAGATTGTCCACGGGGATGTCGAAAAATCCCTGGATCTGCTCGGCGTGCAGGTCCATCGTCAGAACCCTGTCCGCGCCCGCGGCGGTGATGAGGTTGGCGACGAGCTTGGCTGTGATGGGATCGCGCGAGCGGGCTTTCCTGTCCTGACGGGCATAGCCGAAATAGGGCATGACCGCCGTGATGCGCCCCGCGCTGGCGCGCTTGGCGGCGTCGATCATGATGAGCAGCTCCATGAGGTTGTCGTTGACGGGGGTGCAGGTGGATTGGATGATGAACAAATCCCTGCCCCGGACGGTCTCCTCGATGTGGATGCTGATCTCTCCGTCGGAGAAGGTGGAAACGTCGATGCCGCCCAACTCGGTATTGAGCTTGCGGGCGATCGCCTCCGCCAAAGGACGGTTGGAATTGCCGGAGAACAACTTGATTTCATTGCCGTGAGTTATCATGATGTACCTTCCTTTATATTTTTCCGGCGGCCGGAACGCGCTTTCCCGCGCGGCCCGCTCCTTCCGGATATTTTTTCTGACGTACGTCCGAATCCCTCTTTCGCAGTTTGCGTTTGTCTGTATGTCTCCCCTGTTTTTTACCCTTTTTTTACAAATACAATTATATAATACCCTCTTTGTCCTTTTCAGTCAAGCGTTTGCGCGCCGTCGGACAAATTATTCCCGGAATTTTTTGCCGCCGCCTTCGCCGCCTTCTGTCTCTCCCGCAGTCCCGAAAAGAAGCCGGTGAGCAGCGCGGAACACTCCTCTTCCGACACCCCGCCCTGCACCTCCGTGCGGTGGTTCAGGAGATTCGCCTCCGCCAAAGCTTTGGTCATCGACCGCCCTTTCTGCTCGTAAGCGCCGAAATACAGCCTGTCCACCCGGGCGTTGAGCGCCGCGCCCATGCACATGGGGCAGGGCTCCAGCGTCACGTACAGCTCGCATCCTTCGGGCAGCCGCCAGCTTCCGAACTTCCGGCAGGCGGCGTCGATCGCCATCATCTCGGCATGCGCGGAGGCGAGCTGCTTTTCCGCCCGGCGGTTGTACCCCCGCGCCACCACTCTGTCCTCATAGACGATCACGGCGCCGATGGGGACTTCCCCCCTTTTCAGCCCGCTTTTCGCCGCGCGGATCGCCGCGCCCATAAATTTTTCCTCTCTCGTCTTCTTCCGTCTTTCCATATCCTTTTCCGTCTCTCCGCGCCCCTGCGATCTGCCGATTTTCGGCGGCTTTTCGTCCGTCATCGCTCCCCTGCCCACCTCTTCCACTCTTCCGCGAGCGCGCGCAGCGCAAAGAGGTTGTGCGCCTCTATGTCGGCGTACTCCCCGTCTCCGAGCGGATGGGAAAACGAATCCTTTCCCGCTTCGATGGTAAACGCGGGGATGTGCAGGGCGGAGATGCACCAATCCTTATACCCGCCCGTGCTGCCCGCCGCCCGGCGCAGGGGATACCCCGTACTCCGCGACAGCGCCTGCGCCAGCCTCTTATCCCGCGCGCACGCGGAAAGGGGCTGCCCGTAATACCAATAGATCTCCTCTCCCTTCGTGTGATAGCTCACCGTGAAATCGGGGCGGATCTCCCGCGTGAACGCCGCAAGCGCGCGGCTTTCCGGCTCGGAGAGGGGACGGGTGCCGACGTAGTTCGCACTCGCCGGGGAATACACGTTCGACGCTCCCCTGCCCCAATCGGCGGGAAAATTGACGTTGAGATCGACCCCCCGCCCGTTCGCCTTCCACAGGGAAAAATCCGCCCCGCCGTTCAGGGCGCAAAGCCCCTCCCGCTCCCCTTCGGGCGCGGAAGGGACGCCGTACTCGCACAGCGCCGCCCCGTCGGGGTTGACCAGCGGCACCGCCCACAGCGTTCCGTTCAGCCCCAGCGAAAGGTGGGCAAACGCCAGCCGCGCCGTGATGCGCTCGCGGGCGTGCACGGCGTACTGCGCGAGGCAGACGGGCGAGCCCGATCCCACTCTCATCGCATACACGGGTCTGCCGAATACGCTTTTTCCGATCACTTTTTTCTCGCCTTCGAAACGACAAAAGAAACGCTCTGCTTCCGCGGGAATATCCATGTCCTATCCTATGCGGCGGGCGGGGAAAAGCGTTTCTACTTGTGATACGTCCCGCCGCCCGCAATCATAAAGGCGCGGTACACCTGTTCGGCGAGAATCACCCGCATGAGCTGATGGGGAAAGGTCATGTCCGAAAAGGAAATCCGCCTGTCCGCCGCCCGCTTGACCCGTTCGGACAGCCCGCAGGAAGAGCCGATGACGAAAGTGAGTTCCCTGCCTTCGTCCCCTATTCTGGCGACGAGAGAGGCGAATTTTTCGCTGGACATCTTCTCCCCCTCCACGGCGAGGGCGACGATGTAGCCGCGGCAGGCGCGCAAAATCTCGTCCGCCTCCTCTTCCGGTCCCGCCCGCTCGGGCAGTTCGCGGATCTCGATCTTCGCAAAGCGGGACAGCCGCTTGACGTACTCCGCGACCGCCGCCCGGTAAAAGTCCTCTTTGAGTTTGCCCACGACGACAAAATATATCTTGCGCATGTCAGCCGCCGAACCCCGTGAACAGCCCGCTCAGCCACACGACGGCGAAGAGCGCGATGCCGAGCGCCGCCCCGAAGAAAAATCCCTTTCTGTCCGGCGCTTCCCCTTCGTCCGTTCCGCCCGTTCCGTCCGCGGTCGGCGGGGCTTTTTTCCGTTTCAGCGCCTCGAGGACGATCCAGACGACGGAGCCGATCAGGCAGAGGACGGACACGACCATCACGGGGACCGCCGCCGCGGCGGGAATTTCTGAATAGCCGAATTTCGCCAGCAGGATGATCGCGGCGTTATTGATGAAATGGGACAAAATCGTGGGCAGGATGCTTCCCGAAAGCAGGGCGACGAAGGCGAACGCCGCGCCGCAGATGAACTGGTAGACGGTCTGCACGGGATTCTGATGAAAGAGGGAAAACAGCGCGCCGCACAGAAGCGCCGCCCCGACCAGTCCGAAACTCTTCATCCCTTTCAGAAGAAGCCCGCGGAAGATGAGTTCCTCCCCGATCGCGGGCAAAAGCGCCACGGCGATCAGGACGCCGATCACCTTTCCCCCGTCCAGAGAGGGGATCTCCACCTCCGAAGGGACGTAGCCGAACCGTTCGAGAAAGGAGATGAACTGCGTATTGACTTCGGACAGAGACAAGAGACCGATCTGCAGCAGCACGGCGAGCAGAAAATACTTCGCCCGGCATTTGCCCACGACGGCTTTGGGGGAATCCTTCGTCCTGACGAACCAGACGGCGGCGACGATCGCAAAGGCGACGGGCGCCAGAAGAAAGCTGAGGTACAGATACCAGTCGGCGTGCGCCGCCTCCGCCGGGTCGACGCCCGCGAGGGACAGCGCGACGACCAGGACAAAGGAAAGGAGCAGGGAAGCGACCGCCGCCCCCGAATAGACCAGCCCGGACTTTTTCTCCGGCGTGAGTCTGCCCAATAAATTCGATCCCGTATTGCGTTCCATATCTATATTATAACAGATTTTTCGCGGAAGGCAAACAAAAAAAGGGCGGGGAAGAAAAACTTTCTTTCCCGCCGTCAGCCCGTCAGCTTTTCCCGGAACTCCCGGATGATCCGGCTCTCTATCCGCGACACCTGCACCTGGCTCACCCCGATCTTCTCCGCCACTTCGCTCTGGGTCATGTCCCGGAAATAGCGGAGCACGATGATCTTCCTGTCCCGCTCGGAAAGGGATTCGATCGCCGAGCGCAAAAGCAGCTTGTCGATGAGCTCGTCCTGGTCGTCGCGGGCGGGCAGGGTTTCGATGAGTTCCCTTTCCCCGTCCTTTCGCTCGGTGCTGCCGCACAGGGAAAGGGGCATGCGCGAAGAGCCCAGGACAAACACCGCTTCGCTCTCTTCCAGCCCGAATTTTTCGGCGATCTCCCGGACGGAGGGCTGCACGCCGCGTTCGGCGACGTAAGCCGAGACGAATTCGTTCATTTCCTTCGCCGTCTGCTTCATCGCGCGGGAGACCTTCACGGCGCCGTCGTCCCGCATAAAGCGCTTGATCTCCCCCGCGATCATGGGCACGGCATAGGTGGAAAAGCGCACGCCGAAGGACTCGTCGAACCCCGCGATCGCTTTGAGAAAGCCCATGCAGGCGAGCTGGAAGAGGTCGTCGTACTCTACGCCCTTGCCGAGATACCGCCGGACGATACATTTGATCAGCGAAACGTTCCCTTCGACGAGCGCCTGTTTGGCGTCCCGATCCCCCGCCTTCGCGCGGCGAATATATTCGATTGTCTCCTTTTCATCAAGCATCTGCCCTGTCCTTCACGTCGAATTTCTTGCTCATCCGCACCGTCGTGCCCCCGCCCTTTCGGCTGGATACGGAAAAGTCGGACATGAAGGTCTGCATGATGGTGAATCCCATGCCGGAATGCTCCTCCCCCTCCTGCGTGGTGAAAAAGGGCTGAACCGCCTGTTCGACGTTTTCGATGCCGCAGCCGTAATCGGTGACGGAAATATGTAATGCGCCCGAATTGCCGTCCCCTTCGATCCGGCACTCGATGAGGATTTTCCCCTCTCCCTTTCCGTAGGCGTGCACGATGCAGTTGGTGACCGCTTCGCTCACCGCCGTCTTGATGTCGGAAAGTTCGGAGAGGGAGGGATTGAGGGGCAGGGCAAACGCCGCAACCGCGCTCCGCGCAAAGCTCTCGTTGTCCCCGACCGCCGCGATTTCAAGTTTCATAAAATTTTCCATGCTCTTGCTCCTTGTTTTCTTCCGGTCTGTCCCTCAAAGTCTGGGGATCAGAGTATATACGCCGCTCAAAGCCAAAATTTTGTCGGCGGCGGGATTGGGATTGGTTATGTACATGGGTATGCCGTACCGCATGAGTTTTTTGTATCTGCCGATGAGAAACCCGATGGCGGTGGAATCCATGAAGGAGACCTGCCCCAAATCGAAAACGACCTTTTCCGCCCGCGTGTGTTCGTCGAGCAATCCGTCTGCCGCCCGCCTTGCGTCCGCGGCGGAATGCTCGTCGATTTCGCCGTTCAGGGCGATGTATAACACGCCCCCTGCCGTATGTGCCGCGAGATTCATAACTGCCGACCTCCTGCCGTAAAATAGAGCGCGGCGGCTTTGCCCCACGTCCTTTCGCGCTTTCCAATGGGATTTTCGGGCAAAGCGGGCGGACGTCTGCCCTCCCGCTTTCGCGCGCTTTTATTATATCGGAAACGGGAAGTCGGATCCTGCCATTTTCGGACGGATTTTTCCGTTTTCCGTCGAAAAAATTTTTCGGAATTACCGAAAAAATACTTGACATTTTGCGCAAAATAGTATATCATATACAAGCATTGTGCGACGGATACTCGCCAAGTGGGGCGTGTGGGCCTTTAGCTCAGTGGTCAGAGCTGTCGGCTCATAACCGATTGGTCCGCGGTTCGAATCCGTGAAGGCCCACCAAAAAATTCATCTTGCCTTACGGCCCAATAGCTCAGTTGGTTAGAGCGCCAGCCTGTCACGCTGGAGGTCACGAGTTCGAGCCTCGTTTGGGTCGCCATTTTTTTATTCGTTTTTGCCCTGTCCTCTTTCGGCGGTGCAGAAACGAGAGTTGCCTCGATAGCTCAGTTGGTAGAGCAAGGGACTGAAAATCCCTCTGTCGGCGGTTCGATTCCACCTTGAGGCACCACACGCCGGTGTAGCTCAATTGGCAGAGCAGCTGATTTGTAATCAGCAGGTTGTGGGTTCGAGTCCAATCACCGGCTCCACAGCGACTTTGCCGCTGCACCGCCATGCGGGCAGATTCCAGAGCGGCCAAATGGATCAGACTGTAAATCTGACGTCACAGACTTCGGTGGTTCAAATCCACCTCTGCCCACCAGACGGCACCCCAAAGGGGGTGCCGTTTTGCGTGGGCAGAGGTGTTCACCGAACTGCCGTTTCGGTGGGTCGTACGAGCAAGCCGCAGCGGAAAGACAAAACGAAGCGAATCGTTCGCGGCGTTGCGACCTCCCGAGCCTGCGAGGTCTCCACCTCCCACCAGACGGCACCCCAAAGGGGTGCCGTTTTGCGTGGGCAGAGGTGTTCGCCGAACCGCCGCATTAACGATGGTGCGTGCGAGGGAGCGCGATCGAAAAAGCTGGTAATTTTCGCATAGACGGGCGCGGTCGACACTCTTGCGCGAAAGAGCGCGACCAAAACCACGTAAAACAAAAAATCCATAAGTCGATACGACAAAAAACGATCGGCGCATTTCCGTCGACCATATAAGGCAAAAAAATGCGGACTTTTGAAAAGTCCGCATTTTTTATCCCGAGACCGGGCATTTCTGCCCGGTCTCGGTTTTTCACGGCGCTTATTCCGCCGTTACGTCAAACGTCTCTTCAAAAGCAGCCTGGGTATATAAAACCATATCGCCGACATAGTAGTCGCAAAGTACGTTATCCGCTTCCCCAAAAGCGCATCTGCCGGCAGTAAGCATAGACGCAGGCACAAGAACCGTCACCCATTCGCCCGTGCGGAAAGTTTCCATCCGATTCCCCTCCGCGTCGAAGGCATACGCATATGCCTGCGTGCCGAGAGCCGTGCCGTCCGTCAAAGAATGCACCGAGCCGGCAGGACCTCCGAGGAACATGCCCATCGAAGAGCCTTCCGCGACAAAGAAATCCACTGCCAAATAGGCATATTGAGAATACAGTGCGTTGTTGTGGAAATCGACGCGCGCATTCCAGATCGTAACGCCGTCTGCCGTTCCGTCACCCTTATCCGAGCTGTAATGCCATACGTTTTCTTTTCCCTCGTAAGTCCCTGCCGCTTCCCAAGGCTGGATGGAATTGCTGTCCACCACCTTGAAAACGTTCGTATCTGACTTATCGAGAGTGACCGTCGGCTCCAGCTTCGGAATATCGAAAGCTCCTTCGAAATTTTCCCGCGTGTACAGCCTCATCTCTCCGACATAATATTCGTACACCGCATTATCCGCCTGTCCGAAGGCACAGCGCTGTTCGAGCAGGACAGCCGTAGGCACGGCAATCGTCACCCATTCTCCCGTGCGGAAGGTTTCCAGACGGGTCCCCTTCGCGTCGAAAGCAAACGGATAGACGTCCGTTCCGATCTCCGTTCCGTCCGTCAGCGAATACATGGTAGCCCCGCCCTGACCTAACAGCAGACCGAACGAAGAGCCTTCGGGCACAAAAATGTCCATCGTCATATAATCGTAACGGGAATACACGGCGTTGTTGTTGAAATTGATACGGCTGTTCCAGATTGTAATGCCGTCTGCCGTTCCGTCCTCTTTCGCCGAATTATAGTGCCGGACGTCCTGTTTTCCCTCATAGGTATCCACAACCGACCAAAGATTTGCCGCCCCGCCGTTGTTTACCGCCTCGAATCCCGTCTTATCGACATAGTCCTTGGTATCAACCACGCGGAGGGTCACGGAATATACACCCTCGTCGGTGACGACGGTGACGATCTTCTCCGCCGGCGCGCCGAGCGAGCATCCTTCTATCGTTTTTAAGAATTCGGAAATGTCTGCACTTTCCGCAACGATCTCGCCTTCGTATTCGACGCGCTCGATCGTGCCCTTTATATCCGCGCTCGCGAGCGTTCCCGTCGCGGCACGGTCGATGTCCACGGGCGAAACCTCCTGCGCGACGACCACATTGACGCTTGTCGTCAGGCTGACATTGCCGATGCGGACGGTCACAAGCACCGCCGAAGATCCGCCGCCGACCGCCGTAATCACCGCGCCGCCCGTCGTCACGACTTCTTCATCCCCGCCGGAAAGGAGAATTTCGGAAATCGCATCCGCTTCGTTCGCGCCGAGATACAGCCCCGCAAATTCGTCGCCGGAAAATTCATACGTCTCTCCCTCTTCGAGGACGATTTCGGAAAGCCCCGACGTGAGATAGGGCGTATTCCATTTATCCGCGGCATACAAACGCATATCCCGGATATAATAAGTCACGTCGTTTCCGCCCGCCGACATGATCGCAAAACGGCTGAGTCCGAGTGTTCCGGAAGGGACGACGACGGTCGTCCATTCCCCGGCGCGGAGGACGTCGGTCTTGATCCCGTCGGCGCCGATATAGAAGCCTTTGTCCGCGGAAAGCGGCCTGCCGACCAGCCAGTCGATCCAAAGATCTCCGCCCCGGCTGCCCCAGCCTGCGGCGCCCGGCTGTCCTTCGGGTACGAACAGATCAAACAGAATATAGCCATTATTGGTACCATACCTGCTTGCCAAATCGCTGAGTTCGACGCGGTAAGAGAACGCCTCTCCCGCTCCGATCCCGTCCGTCAGTTCGTACTTAAACACCCCGTCCGTATCTCCGACGGTCGGTTCGTCCGCCTCGCCCGCCGCGCTCCACATGCCGCCGAGCGGCCGATTGCCCGTGCTTTCCACGATGTTGACGACGGAGGTGTCGCCCAGATCGGGAGCAATATAACGGGTGAAGACAGAGAGCTGCACGTTGTAGACGACGGTTTGGGTAATCACCTGAACGGGGAGCGTCCCGTCCGACTGCAAAGCCAGCCAATCGGCATTGATCGCGCCGTCGACGAGAATATCCGTACCATTATATTCCAGCCCGACCACCTCTTCCGACGTGATCGCCGAAAAATCGAGAGGCGCGCCAGGCGCCGTCTTATCCGCTTCCAGCTGCACATCGCTGTCAATGTCGGGCAGAACGACGGTAATTTCCACGTCCGCATACACTTCGTCCCCTTCCGTCGTGGTATAGGCTGCGCGCACGGTTGCGCTCCCTTCCTTGGAGGCGGTCACTTTGCCATTTTCCAAAGTTACGGCATCCCCCGTCAGCGTCCAGACGATCGTCGGATCCTCCACTTGCTTTCCGCCTTCATATGCGGCGGCGGAAAGGACGATTTCCGTGATATAAGCGGGATCGACGCCCTCGGGCAGAGAAGTTCTCAGCGTGACGGAAGTCACCGCCTCGCCGCCGCTCGTCACGGACACGGACGCATCCGCATTGACGAAAACGTCGATGGTCCGGACGAGCGTCTCCCCTTTCCAGACGGCTTGCACGGACAATTTGGCGCTGCCCGTGGAGACGCCCGTCACCACGCCGTCCGCCACGGTCGCCACGCCGGTGTCGTCGATCGTCCATGTATATACGGCGCCTTCTACCGCTTCGCCGCGGTAGCGCACGGTCGGCGTGACGGTGAGCGTCCCCCCTTTCAACACGGAAACGGACGTTTTGTCGAGGGTGAGAACGGGCAATTCGGTCGCCTCCGTAACGGTCACCGTACAAGTATCGGAGATGTTCGTCCCCGCAAGGGTCGCAGTGACGACAGCCGTTCCGACGCCCGTAGCCACAACCTTGCCCCCGTCGACGGTCACGACCTTCTCATCCGAGCTGGACCATTCCACTGTTCCGCTCCCCGTGATCTCGGCCGTGAGCGTCCCTTCCCCGAAGCGGTCGATCTCCAACGTCTCCCGATTGAGGGAAACGCTGCTCGTCTCCTCAGCGCTGCCGGAAGAAGAGCCGGAATTCTGCGAATCTCCGTCCCCCACCGAACCGCACGCGGCGCCCGCCGAAACGCAAAGCGCCAGCAACGCAAGAAACGCAAGTCTGAATTTCTTCTTCATTTTTTTCCTCCCGATATTTTTTCGTGCGCGCAAACGCGCATGATTTTCAGATTCCCCAATTTGACCAAAGTTCGGAAATGTCTACTTTTTCCGCATAATTGGTGATGCCGAGCGCGATGCAGTCGGCGCGGAACGAAATTTTCGTCTCGTAGAGCTCCGACGCCCCGAACGTACCGGGCCACAGATCGATGAGCAGGAAACGGGGCGAAATCGTCTCCAAAAGCACGTTTTCGCCGTAAATTTTATACGCCGCCGGATCCCTCTCGCGAAGGGTCTCCACCTCCGCCTGCGCCTCTTCGAGATAACCTATCCAGCGTTCGAGCAGCGTGCTCGGCCAATAGGACTGTTCGAGCGGTTCGAGATAGCAGTCGCCGATATAGCCCATCGCCTCTTCGAGATAAGCCCAATGCGCACGGAGTTCATCGAAATATTTGCGCATATAGGGCGCCGCCGGTCCGAAATAATTTTCGAAAAACGCGTCGATCAACCCGTTGAAATCGGCGTTCACGTTCCATGCCATTTTGGTATTGAGATAACATTTGAGCGCCGAGAAACCGGAAGCGATCCGGGCGTACTGCGCCTGATCGAGCAGCCAGATGGTATTGTTATCACTCAGGAAACGATAATTGAACTGCATCGAATTGTAGGTGTTGGTGGGGACGAGATAGTAATGGAAATTGGTCGAATATGTCCACATGCAGAGATTTTTACACACCGCCGTCCAGCCGCGGACGGTATCGTAATACAATTCGTTGTACTCGTCGTCGAGCGGCACCTGATAGCTCGCGCGGATGGGCGCGTAGATCACCCCCACGTTGTCGTCGCAGATCACCGTATCGTCGATGGGCGAATAGGTATCCGAAGCGGCGTCATAGGTGACGGGGGCGACCTGCGTGGCGTGATAAGCAAAAAACATGATTTTGAGGTCACGCGCGTAAGGGGCGCCCTCCGGCGTTTGGAACCATGCCTGTATCTTCCGGTTGACCGCATTGCAGAAACGAATGACGCTGACTGCGTCCGTCCCGTACTGCCGGTTCAGTTCGGCACAGGCGGAACAGGAACACCAGGTCGTGGTATCCTGATGGGTGAGCGAAATATTTTCCAGATGGGGGTAAGCGATCAGCGCTTCCTTCATGCTTTCGACCGCCACGTCGATCATTTCGTCGAGCGTATCCTTTCCGTGCGCCGTATAACACAGCTGCAAACCGTCGTCGCTGAACCATTCGGGATATTTGTCCTTATATTCCGCAGGCGGGACGTAATCGAAACTGTTATGGTGATTGTTTCCGCCCACGGGGATCCAATATTCGTTCGTATAACGCAACCGCTGCGAAGTGATCGCATCGTTGTCCGTCCAGCCGTAAGTGGAATTGATGTCCTCGATGTCGGGCACTTCCACGATCCGCATCTCTTTGAGTTTCATATCCTTCACGTCCGTCTGCTGCACGATGACCTCGGTGGAATAGATTTCCCAATCGAGCTGGTAATGCAGCCATTCATAGACGGCGTTGAGCGTCCCCGTGGAGGTTTCCCCCGCGAGAAATACGGAATTCCCCTCCGTCTCCACATAGGCCCCCCTGCGGTCCAATCCTTCGGGAATCTGAATGCCCGCCGCTTCCGTCAAGGCATTGTCCGCACCGAGCACAAAGTACTTCGCGGCAGGAGACCAGGTAACTTCCTCGTCCGTGACGACCGGCATTTCCGTCCCCGTCGATTCAAAGACAAACACGCGCAGTTCGGACGCCGCGCTTTGCAGCGTCGTATCCGCCTCCGCGGGGATGACGATTTCATGCTCCACCTTGCCGCCGACGGCGAAATCGACGCCGCCGTCCGAAACGGAGACTTCGTGAACGCCTTTGCTCTCCGTATCCGCGGGCAGATCGATGACGGGATATCCGCCATCCGGACCCGCGCCGCTGCCGCTCTCTTTTCCGCCGCCGCACGCCGCCCCCGAAAGGAGAGTAAGCGCTGCCAGAAACACGCTCAAATAATTTCCTGTCTTTTTCATGTTCCACCTCATTCGACGGAGATTTCAAACGTGCGGATCGCGGTATTTCCCGAGCCGTCCGCCGCGTAGTATATCACCATCCACTTGCCCGCAGCACCCGGCACAAAGCCGTCGTAATACTCGATCTGCGGCGTTCCGTCCTCATTATAAACGATCTCCCCCCTGTCGTCCCTGACGAACGAGAACAGGGATATCTGTACGCCGTCCGGGCGCACGAGATACACGCAATAAGCCATCGCCGCCCCCGAATCGTCGGTGACGGATGCCCCGGGCAGCGCAATGCCTTCGCCCGCCTTCCCCGCCGTCGGAAGATTCCCGTGCAATGCGATTTCGGGCAGCGTCTTGTCCGTCACGTTGACGGTATAGCGGGTCACCTGCCGCCGGTTGGCGCCGTCCGTTGCCGTGAGTTCGACCACATACTGTCCGTATTGCGACGCCGTAAAGACATACGACTGCATGGGATCGACATTCCTGAGTTCCCGACCCGAATCCGTCCACACCGCGGAACCGTCGGGCGCCGACACCGTCAGAGAGAAGTTGACCGAAGGATCGAGCACGTCGGCTGCCGCCGCCGCGGGAAGCTCGACCTTTTCGCCCATCGTATAGTCCGCATTCACGCTGCCGAGCACGGAAATCTGCGGGCGCACCACGTCGCGCGCGCTGTCGTTCAGCGCCTGATTGTTTACTCGCTCGAAGCGAATCGCCGAGGGACCGGAGACCTCTTTCATGCCGAAGGAGACATACACCAGCCCGGAGGGGAAGGAGAAGTCGTCCGGCATTTCCATCCTGACGTAAGAGCCGATGCTCAGCGTATTGAGCGAAGCGTCATAGAGAACATCCCACGAAACGCCGTCGCCGTTCCAGCTCCCTTCCGTCAGCCTGTTTTGTCCGCCGTTGACGGAAACATAAGCCATCCCCGTCCGATTTCTGTAAAAGACAAGCTCTATTTTCCTGTCCGGTTCAACCGAATCGCAAACGGTCACCGTCAGCCTCTCAAACGCCTTCCGCAGGGGATCGACGGAGAACGTAAGCTGGAATCCCGCTGCCACCGTCTTGATGAAATCGATCCGGGCGTCCGCGGAAGTTGCAGCTTCCACATATCCGGTCGCCGCAGACATGGTTACGCCGTCTCCGTAAAAATAGTCCTGCATCCGATAGGAACCGCCGTATCCCGCATCCACCGCGCGGACGGTGTATTCCCGCCTGTCCTCCGCGCCGCCCGAACGGACGACATAGGAAACCGTGATCAGCCCCGCCTCCGCCGGCGTAAGCGAATTTCCCGAGAAATCCGCCCGCGCGCCGCTCACTTCGATCTCGGAAGGCAGCGGAGCGGGCTTGCCGCCCGAATAATCGACGCCGTCAACCGCGGGAAGGCGATAGGTCGCCCCCACGAGCATATAGTCGGGAAGGTCCGCCTCGGCGAGCATTTTCACGACGCTGCCCGCCTCCACTTTTACCTTGTATTCACAGGAAGCGGAACCGATATAATCGCTGACGGTATAGCGGACGGTATATTCCCCCGCGTATTCGGGGCGGAACTGCCCGTCCGTCACTTCATAGACGTACGTTTCCCCGTCCGCCTCCACAGAGGCTTCTATCGCCACTTCCCAGCTGCCGATCGTGCCGTCCACGCTGTAATCCGCCACCGTGAACAGCTCTCCCGCCACCCCTTCGGCGCCGGCGTCCGAAACGGAGATCGTCAGCGGTTCCGGGCGTTCCCCCGCCGTTATCTGTATCGTCTTGACGGCTTTGTTTCCGAAATAGTCCACAGCGGTGTATTCTACCGTGTAAATACCCGCCCGATCGGGGGTAAACGCGCCGTCCGCGACATCGTATTCCGCCTGCATGTTGCTTCCGTAATTGACGAATACCCGACAGGTGACATCCGGCGATTTATCCATATTGTCCGCCGCCGTCGCCCCGTAAAGTTTATACGGGCTGCCGACGACTGCCTGCGGCGTCTCCTGTTCCGGCTTTTCCACGGTCAGAACAGGCGCTTCATCGTCCCTGATCGCGACGGTGTTCCCGTCGGAAATCGGCTGTCCCCCCACATTCGTGAGGACAAAAGTAGTATCCGAACTGTTGAACTGTCCGCAGGTAACGGACAGGTACGCCGTGCCCTTTTCAAACCCTTCCCAAAGGGTGTCGAAGACGGCAGGATCGTTCAGATCGATGATTTCCTGCGAGCCGTAATTGGTCATCATGCGCAGATTTTCGTAATCGATCGAAAAATTGAGATTCTGCGTTTTATAAGATCCCGAAGCGGGCTGACCATGCATGGAAAATTGCACGCAGGTCCCCCATTTGTCTCCGCTGTGCAGAGGCCCGCCCGTCCATTCCCAGCCCGACTCGGGCTGACCGGTGGCGCCCGCGCGCAGATAGGTCTGCCGGATCGCCCAATCGTCCTGCGTGTAATGCGCCTGCTGCGTAATGGTGAGAACGTTGTTTTCATTCTCCGTATCCGTAAAAGTATAAATGATCTGCCGGGCGTCCGCTGTCCCGAGTTTCTCGGGCAGGACGTACATCTCGATGAGCATATCCTGCGCGGTCATTTCCCGGAAATCTATCATGCGATTATAGCGGAAGGTCTCCCCTTTTCCGAGTGTCACGACGATGCCGGGTCTGTCCGGCACATCCTCCGGCGCACCATAATAGGGTGCCGTGTCGCCGTCCGATTCGAACAGATGCTGTACGGCGACGAAAGTGCGTTCCTCCTGTACGGGGAAGCCGTCGAACACTGCGGTATATTCCACCGTATACATGCCCGCCTCGTCGAGCAGGCAGTTTTCCGCCGCCGTCGCTTTACCCGAAGGATAGAGGAGGCGGGCGGACGCCTCGGCTGTCTTTCCCCGGTAAGTTATGGATGCGTCGGGCGCGTCAAATCTCTCGCCGGTAAACACCGTTTGAGCGATCTCCGCATCCGACACGTCGGGAAGCGAATCGTCTGCCGCGGCGGGCAGAGCCGAAAACGCCGCCGCGAACAGGGAAAGCGCCGCCGCGCCCGAAAGGAAGGCGCACAGTTTGGTCTTCTTCATTTTTACCTCCTTGATCGGTCATTCTTTAATGCCGCCCATCGACAGATTGCCCATCAGATGTTTATGAAAGGCAATGAACAGTATCAGGACGGGAAGGAGCATATAAATACACCCCGTAATTCTTGCCGGAACGCTGGAAAGCCGCGTATCGTTGGAGCGGCTGAACAGAAATACGCCGTACGCCGCCGTGGGATAGCTGGGAAGATAGATGAGCGGTACCTGGTAATCGTTCCAGAAAGTGATGAAATTGAGAAGCAGCACGGTGAGATAGGTATAGGTGACGAGCGGAAAGGCAATTTTCACCATCACCATCCATTCGGACGCCCCGTCCAGATATGCCGCTTCGTAGTAATCTTTCGCCACGCCGCGGAATGTAGCGTGAAAGACGAGAAAATACATGCCCAAAAAGGTCATCTTCATGATCCATATTCCCGGGAAGGTATTGTAGAACCCCAACAACCGGGACATATGGATTTCCGACGGCAGATTGCCGATGACGGGCAGGATCATCGTCACGACGACGATGGTATAAATGACTTTGCTGAGTTTGAATTTTTCAAATTTGACGGTCGCGTAAGCGACGACACAAGCCGTCGTAGTAGACATCAGCGCACAGCCGCCCGCGTACAAAAAGGAATAGAGAAACATCAACGGGAAATAGACGCGCACGACCACTCCGCCCGCATTTTCCACGTCGCGATACAGCAGTTCGAACGCCCGGAGATAATTTTCCAGCGTAAAGGGATTTGGCAGCCCGAAGAGGTTGAGCCGGAAATCTTCCTGGCTTTTGAAGGAAGTGAGTACCCCCCAGAGAATGGGTATGAACAGGGAAAACGCATAGACCGCCAGCACTACGGACAGAGCGATCTTCAAACACCTGCCCTCTCCCTTTTTCAATTTACTCGCCATATGCTCCTCCTCAATCGGTCCCGGGTCCGAACTTTTCAAGCGCGCTTTTTACGAGAAAAGTGAGCGGAACCGCAAACAGCGTGAACACAAAGCCCATCGCGGAAAGATAGGGATATTCGGGAAGCGTGGCGCGCGTCGTCTCCCGATAGAGATAGTAGCCGATTGTATAATCCGCCAGATCGGCGCCCGTCCCGTAAAAGCTGTACAGATTGAGCTGATTGGTGAAAATTCCCGCGATTCCCACGACGATAAACGTGACGAATGTAGGCCATATCATGGGCAGGGTGATAGAGATAAATTCCCTCAGCTGCGAAGCGCCATCCAGCCGGGCGGACTCCACTACCGAATCGGAAATGTTGTTCATCGCACCCGTGTACATGATGACCTGCGTCCCGAATCCCGTCCAGACGAGATAAAAGAGAAGGGTGGGAAAAGATGTTTTCGTACTGCTCAGAAGTCCGCCGATCTGTTCTCCCGTAAGCGCCTCCCATATCTCCGGAATGGCGTTCTCGCAGAAGTACTTGAAGAGGATGACCATGACGATGGACGAAATCACGGAAGGCAGGAACAGCACGACGCGATAGACGTTGGCAAGGGGCATTTTTTTATAAATGAAGTAGGAAAAGAACAGAGCCAGCGTCGTCCCCGCAAGCAAGGTAACCGCATAGGTGATAAGGGAATTCCGGACGGAATATTTCAGCACCGCTTCGGAAGTCAGGGATCTGAACACCCGAACGATATTGTCAAATCCGGCAAAACTGTACCCCTCGTCAAAACTGTAATTGCGGAAAGTCAGCAGGATGGAATTGAAATTCACCCCGATATAAAAGATGCAGAACTGCGCCAACGGCAGAGCGACAAGGCAGAGATAAAAGACAAACTCCCTCTGTTCCTTTCCGAACCGTCTTTTTTTGTTCGCTTTTTGCATGATTACGAACGCGACCTCCTGTCACGAAAATGGAGAAATTTTCCGCCTCAAAAATCATCCGAGTACAGGTTGTTCCAGGCCGCCTGCGTCATCTCCATTCCCTCGAAATATTCCAGCGCCGAAATTCCGTCGTCTTTGAACGCCCGGACGGGAATGCCGTACGGCCTGCCGTTTACCGTCGAGGTCCAGTCGTAGGCATAGCACAAAGTACTGGTATTGTTGCGGTAGAGGGCATTCGTGCCGTAGGGTTGCACGACGATGCCGTTGGTATTGACCTCCCATACCTGCTGCTCGTAATAGGTCAGTTCCGCAATATCGTCGGCGGACATTTTGTAATTCAGCGCGCGGGGCAGACCGGTGTCCTTGGTGAATTCCACCATCTCCGCGTCCGAACAGACAAACTGCACGAACAGATTCGCCAGAGCGATCAGGTCGTCTTTGCCCGCGAGGTTGGCATTATACATGATGTATGAATCGTAAGTATCCACCACCGTGAACGGATCGCCCACCTGCTCTTCCGTGGCTTTGGGCAAGGGCATGAATCCGAATTTGCTTCCCTCCCGGGACGCCCCCTGACCGTAAGCCTGTTCAGCGGTATCGAAAGCGCCGCCCACGGCGTCCGCTTCGTTCTCCCACCAGGTCCCCTCCGGAATCATCGCAATCGCCTGTCCTTCGTAATAGCTCTTGATGAAATCCTCCTGGGCATTGAGGTGTGAATAGGTACCGCCCGTCGATTTATTGGAATAATAGGTATATTTTCGTTCGGGATTGCCGTCTATGATTCTTTCCAGGAAGGACAGCGCGTAATAGCGGCCGAGCTGCTGCCGGAGTTCGTACCCCGTCGCCGGCGTGACCGCCGCCTCTTTCAGAACGGGCGTGCCGTCCTCGTTCCAACCCGTCACGATATCGTCCGCCGTCCCCGAAAAATCGAAATTGTCCATAAACTTTTCGGCGCCTTCGAAATCGGCATACAGCGACCAGTAGATATAGCTCGTATATTGCGCCAGATATTCGCCCGTCCACACGAAGGGAATGTTGCCCGTTTCGCAGATATAGTCGCAGAGCACGAAGAAATCGTCGTATGTGGCGGGCAGACCGTCGTCCGCCGTCCCCGATTCTCCGTCCGGTCCCGCACTGCGGGGCTCTTCTTCCGCCGTCGAACCGGGAGAGACAAACGTTTCCCCGTCCGCGGCAAAATAATAGCCCTCGTCCTCCCAAAGGCGGACGTTGTATTGGATTCCCGAAAACAGGCGGTAATGAGGTACGGCGTAATATTTTCCTCCCCGATCGAGATACGCCCTTTGCGTATCGCCGATCTTGTCTTCGATGGAAACGCCCTCTTCGCCGAATTCCGCAAGATCGCCCGTGACGGCATCCGTCATTTCCAGAATCAGCCCGGACGAAATATATTGATCGTAAAAGGCGCGTTCCGTGAAAATCACCTGCTCGTCATGACTGCTCAGATTGTTGATGAGATTATTTCCGTGATAAGCCTCTTTATCGTGATCGATGTTGATCTGCACCCCCCTTTTGTCCGTTCCCGGTTCAAAACAGACATCCTTATATTTTTCCTCGAACCGGGCAGCGGCATTGTCCAGCCATTTTCCGCCGACCCCCCCGTCGTAATTGCCTACATACAACTGCGTCTTGGTAGGATCGATCGGTCTGTCGTCGGGCACGGGTTTTGCACATCCCGCAAAGGCGGATGCACCGCCTGCCAGCATCGCAACGCTCAGAATCGTTGCCGTCAGTCTCTTTTTCATAAACGTGTCCTCCTTTTATATGTGGTTTCTTTCACAGGCTTCGGAAAGCCTGCGCTTTTGTTCTTCCGTAAGCGGCAGAAAAGGTCTGCGCGCTATACCGGTATGATAACCCCGCCGCTCCATCAGATATTTGGTGGCGTGGAAGATGTCCGCACCCTTCATCGCGGCGATCACGTCGTTGATCTGCGCCTGAATTTTCAGCGCTTCTTCCCATTTTCCTTCTTCCGTCAGTGCCAGGATCTTTTTATAATGCCCGAGCATGAAATTGAAGGTCGTCCCGATCGCACCGTCCGCACCCGCCGCCAGAGCCGAAAGAAAACATTCGTCTTTACCGCTGATGATCTCCCTGCCCGTCAGCGCCTTGATCCGTTGCATCACATAATAGTCGCTGTCCGTAAATTTCACTGCGCGGATGTTTTCCCTCCCCAGCAGGATTTCCGCCATCTGATCCGCATCGAAAGACGCGCCGGTGTTGGCGGGGAAATAATAGATCATCGTCGGCAGCTCCGCCGCGTCCGCCAACGCCCAATAATACGCCCGGATATTTTCGTAGCGGAAGCCGAAATAAAAGGGCGGAACGCTTGCCACGGCGTCGGCGCCTACCCGTTTGGCATGACGGGCAAATTCCTCCGTCCGCCGCACGCCGACAGCGCCCACATGAGCGATGACAAAACCGCCGTCCGCCGCCTCCACTGTCGCTTCCAGCACTTTTTTCCGCTCTTCGTCGGTGAGCAAAAAACACTCCGCGCTCGAACCGCCCGCAAAGATCCCGTCCGCACCTTCGTCGAACAATCCCCGGACGATGCGCTTCAATTCCGCATAGTCGACCGTCTCATCCTCCCTGAACGGAGTGACGACGGGCACGATCAATTTTTTCATACAGACGACATAACCTCCTGTCCGCTCTATTTTCGCTGTTTTCGCACCGCATTCTTTTTATCTTTATTCTTTCTCAGCCGTCCATACCGTATATTGTATCTCCGGCAGTTTTTTCCCCGGCGCTTTCATGTAATAAACGGTGAGTATGCTTCCGTCTTTGAGAAACGCCGAACAGGGATAGCCGAGATCCCAGTCCGTTCCGTCCTCTCTGAGCGCCAATTCTTCGCTCCAGCTCTGCCCGCCGTCCTGACTGACGCGGGCGCGGATGCCGAAAGGCGGCTCCCGTCTGCCATACGTCAGAATGACTTCCTTCCCCCGGGCAAGCAGATGCGGGGGCGCCCCGCAAAATCCCGTCGGTCGGAAGGGGGAAAAGGTTCGCCCCCCGTCAAAAGAATCGGAAAGGACGATGGTCAGTTCTCCGTTTTTCCCGTGCGCTCTTGCCGCTACGAGAACATGATCCTCTCCGATCTCCGCCGCCGAAGGTTCAAAAAGGGGAAGATCGTACCCGGGCAAAGGCAAGGGGGCAGTCCAGTTTTTGCCGTCCTCCGAACGGATGGCGTACAGCCCGCCGCCGAGCGGCGTATCCGTCCAGGTCTGTCCGCCCGAAAACGCCTTGCCGATATAGAGCAGACTTCCGTCCGCAAGGGCGACGGGTCCGTGCGGCGCACTGACGGGAACTTTCACGAACGAATCGAAATGTTCCCCGTCGTCGGACACGGCGATAAGCGACCCGAGATATTTTTCCTCCGCGTCCGCAGGCAGACTGTTCAGATAGGCATTCAGAAACGCCCTTTCCCCTTCCGTCCACGCCCCCTGCCATTTTCCGAGACATTCCCTCTGAAAGGCTGCGGTATTGTTGAAGGTCGTCAAAACGGCTTTGTCCTTCCAACGGATAATCCCGGCATCGCGGTCGTCGAGCGGCGTGTCCAGGACGACCGCCCCCGGCGACCAATGCTCCCCTTCGTCCGAAGAATAAGAAATTTCCACTCTTCCGAAGGGGCAGATATGATTCAGCCTGCCCCCCGAATAAGCGACGGCAAGCCTGCCGTCCGCCAATCTCGCCACACTCGGCCAGAAACAGCCCTTCCCGCCGATGCCGCCGACAACTTTTCCGTTTCCGACTCTTTTCATAAGCGCTCACCCTTCCCCTGCCGCGGGAACTGTCCTCCCCCCCGACGGCGCCATTATGATACAATAAAAAAATTCCCGTTTCAATAACGAAAGTGCAAAAAGTATAACAAAATTGCTTTATTTTACAAGATTGCTTGACAAATCCCGTCGCCGACTTCATAATAATTGCACACGGAACGGCATGTTTTTACAGACAAAATGCCGGAAGGACAAAAAAATGGCGCACTTTTACGACTACTATCACCTGGGAAATCTGAGTCTGGTCTCGGACGATTTACAGCGTTCCCGCCCCATTCTGCTGACCTTTTCCAAAGTGCAGAACGGCTCCAAGGGAGAAACGCCGACGCACATGCACACCCATCTCGAAATCTTTTATTTCGAGAGCGGAACGGGATTTTTCGACATTCAGGGCAAGACCTTTCCCATCCGCGCCAACGACCTGCTCGTCATCGACGCGAAACAGCTGCACATGCAGTACTCGGACAGCCGGGACGTCCCTCTCACCTATTACTGTTTTGCCGTGGATTCCGTGCGCATGAAGGGAAAAAGCGCCAACAGCGTATCGAACGAAGGATTCTTCATCCACTCTTTCAAAAGCAAAAAAAATGCCGTATACCGCGGCATTCTTCAGCTTTTGGACGAACTGAAAGAACGCCGCTACGGCTACGCGACGAAAGTGGATGCGCTGTTCGGAATGCTTATAGTGGACGTATTAAGATTTACCCCTCCCCCGTGCAACGAAGCGGAAAACGTCTCCGACGCCTATCTCACCAACCGCAAACTTCTGAACGACGTCAAAGAATACATCGAAGAACATTTCGCCGAGGACATCACTCTCGACGATCTGACCAAACAGTCTTTCATGAACAAGAGTTATTTTCTCCATCAGTTCAAAAAGATGTTCAACATCAGTCCCATGCACTATCTCACGCTCGTGCGCGTGGAACAGGCAAAAATCCTGCTCGCCAACACCACCCGTCCCATCACGCAGATTGCCACCGACGTCGGCGTGGACAACCCCGTCTATTTCACGGAACTGTTTACCAAAGCCATGGGAATATCCCCCACCATGTACCGGAAAGTCGCGCTCGGTCAATCCAAGTATAACTGACCGGACGATGAAACAATATCGCCGATTTTGCTTTTTCTTCCATATCCGGAAAAAAGAGGAAGAGGCGGAGTCCCGCAAGAACTCCGCCTCTTTTATCACCCCGGCTGCCGCCGCGAAAAAACGGTCGTTTTTCGCGGCGTTTTTCCTTTTGCCCGCGCCGTAAAAACGAAAAATGTATTTTTCGTCTTACAGCCGGAGAGGGAACAAAAAGAGCCGAAAGCCGGGTACCATGTATTTGTCTGTTGCGAAAAATCAGCCGCGGAACATAAAAAAACCGGGAGAAAATCCCGGTTTTTTGCCGCCGTATCTGCGGAAGATATTCAATACTGCATCCGGAGGAGAAGCCAAAGGATGAGAAAGACGATCGTGAACACGCCGATGCAGATGAGGAACATGGGCAGGTATGCCTTATAGGCGCCCATAATCATCGCGAAAGTCTCCTTTTTCGTCGGCTTGTCGCGATTTTTCTTTTCCTTTTCGGCCGACCTGTTTTCGTCGTACCAGGGAAAACCTTCCACGTTCATATCGACGATGGTATGTCCGTCGTCGACAAACGGTTTTTTCTTATTCTCCGCCTTGCGGCGTTTCTTTTCCTCTTTTTGCTTCTTTTTATCCGTCATCGCTTACCTGGGTACCGCTTTACCTGCCGCAGAAATGGCACGCCGCCAGATGCCCGTTGCCGAGATCCCGAAGTTCGGGCACCTCTTCCGAACACCGTTCCGTCGCCTTGGGACAGCGGGTATGGAATTTACAGCCGGAAGGCGGATTGACGGGCGAAGGGATATCCCCTTCCAGAATGATGCGGTTGCGCTTGTAATGGGGATCGGGCACGGGGATCGCGGAGAGCAGCGCCTGCGTATACGGATGCTCGGGGTCTCCGAAAATATCCTTTTTATCCCCGATTTCCACGAGACTGCCGAGATACATGACCCCCACCCGATCGGAAATGTGTTCCACCACCGACAGATCGTGCGAGATGAACATATACGTCAGCCCGTTTTTCCGCTGCAGATCGGTGAGCAGATTGATGATCTGCGCCTGAATGGACACGTCGAGCGCGGAGACGGGCTCGTCGCAGACGATAAATTCGGGTCTGACCGCCAGCGCGCGCGCGATGCAGATACGCTGTCGCTGCCCGCCGGAAAATTCGTGCGGATAGCGGTCGTAATAATAGTCCTGCAAACCGCACTGGTGCATGATGTGCAGCGTATAATCGCGCAGTTCGCTTTTGGGCACAATGTGATGGATCATCGCCGCTTCCGAAATGGTATCCCCGATGGTATAGCGGGGCGGAAGGCTGGAATAGGGATCCTGGAAGATGATCTGCATCCGCGTCCGCAGCGGGCGCAGTTCGGAGGGCTTGAGATTGGCGATATCCCTGCCTTCGAAGATGATCTCCCCTCCCGAAGAGGAATTCAGCCGCAGAATGGTCCTCCCGAGCGTCGTCTTGCCGCAGCCCGACTCGCCCACGATACCGAGCGTCTGACCGCGTTCGATGGCAAAACTCACGTCGTCCACCGCTTTGAGGAAGGAAACGGGCTTGCCCCAGAAATTCTTTTCCGCGGGGAAATATTTTTTCAGGTGCCTGACCTCCAAAATATTCTCCCCGTAATCCAAAGCGACCTCCCCGTCCGGAGCAGCGGCCGCCGCCGCGCCGTCGGGCGTCCCTTCCGCGACGTCTGCCCCTTCGGGCGCGACCGACGCTTCGGGCGCCCTCTCTTCTGCAAGCTCCTCATTCGTTTCGGAAATGTTATCTGATTTGTTCATAATCTGTTCACTCATATAAATGGCAAGCTACGCTGTGCGTTTCGGAAACCTGAATGAGTTCGGGATATTCTCCCCCGCATTTTTCGCAGCAACGGTTGCATCTGTCCTTGAAGTAGCAGTGCGAAGGCATATTGATGGGATTGGGCACGTTGCCGGGGATGCTGTACAGCCTTTCCACGTCGCGGTTGACGACGGGTTTGGACTTTTGCAGACCCACGGTGTAGGGGTGCAGGGGATTGTCGAAGATGTCGTACACCGTCCCCTTTTCGATCACCCGCCCCGCATACATGACGACGACGTAATCTGCCATGCCCGCGATGACGCCCAGATCGTGCGTGATGAGCATGATCGAACCGTTGATCTTGTTTTTCAGCTCTTTCAGCAGTTCGAGGATCTGCGCCTGAATGGTGACGTCGAGCGCCGTCGTCGGCTCGTCCGCGATAATGAGGCGGGGATTGCAGGAGAGCGCCATGGCGATCATGACGCGCTGGCGCATGCCGCCGGACAGCTCGTGCGGGTATTTGAGATACACCTGATCGGGCATCGCGATGCCCACCTGATCGAGCATCTCGATGCTGCGTTTTTTCGCCTGCTCGTTCGTGACGCCCGGATTGTTTATCAGAATCGCCTCATCCAGCTGATTCCCGACGGTAAAGACGGGATTGAGCGAAGTCATCGGCTCCTGGAAAATCATGGAGATCTCCTTGCCGCGGAGCTTGCGCATCTCGCTCATGGGCATCTTGGCGATGTCGAACACCTTGGGTTCCGTCTCGAACACGGGGAAGCCGCGTTCGTCGCATTTCTGCACGGGCTCGGACACGGGGTTGCCCTCTTTGTCCCGCTTGACTTTGGGGACGCGCACGATCTCGCCCTTCTCATCCGTCTCGTACACGGGTACCCTCTTCCCGTTCTTTTCTTCGAAGATCGGCTCCCCGTTCAGATCCGTTTTCTGCTTGGGCTCCGTCTTGATGTTCCCCTTTTTGTCGCGGACGGGGGCGGGGCCGTAGACGATCTCGCCCTTTTCGTCACGCTCGTACACTGGCACGGGCTGTCCCTTTTCGTCATAGACGAAATCGGAGGACTTGAAGCGGATGGAACCCGACACGATCTGCCCCTGCGGACCCTGAACGAGCCGCATGATGGCGAGACTGGTGACGCTCTTGCCGCAGCCCGACTCCCCGACGACGCCGACGACGGAGCCTTCGGGAATGTCGAAAGACACGCCGTTCACCGCCTTGACCGTGCCGCTGTCCGTGAAGAAATAGGTGTGCAGGTCTTCGATTTCGATAATCGTATCCTCCCGCTTCATCTGCGAGATGTACTCCGATTCGGGAACCTTCGCCTTTTTCTTCTTTTCGTACATCTTCATCTGGCGAAGATTTTCCTTTTCGATCGCCCGCGATTCCCGATTGGTGAGATAATGCTTGTTCATTTCCTTTTCCATACGCTTACCTCTTCATCTTGGGATCGAGCGCGTCTCTCAGACCGTCGCCGATAAAGTTGAACGCCAGAACGGACGCAATGATACAGATACCGCTGGGCACCCACACGTTGCCGTGATATTGCAGAATGGTGAGATCCTCCGCCGTGGAGATCATGTTGCCCCACGACGCGCGCGGGATGGGAACGCCGAGACCGAGATAGCCGAGCGTCGCCTCATACAGGATCATACTGCCGAGGGAAAGAGTCATGGAGACGATGAGCTGGGGCATGACGTTGATGACGAGATGCCGGAAAATCTTTCTCGACGAAGACATGCCCAGGGCGTCCGCCGCCACCATGTATTCCTGTTCCCGGAGGAAGAGAATCTGCCCGCGCACCAGCCGGGCGGTGCCTGTCCAGCTGATCAGGGTCAAAAGACCCATGATGATGTATAATCGGTACTCATACATCCACGCGTACGTCTTGGCGTATTCGTCCAAGATGGCGCTGAATATGAGCATGATGGGCAGGGTGGGGACGCAGTTTATGACGTCGACGATACGCATGATGAGCATATCCACCCACTTGCCGAAATAGCCTGCCAGCCCGCCCATCACGATGCCCAGGAGCGTATTCAGGATAACAGCCATAAAGCTGATGGTCAAAGACACCCTGCCGCCGTACATGAGCCGCGCGAACACGTCCATGCCGTTGCTGTCCGTGCCGAGAATGTGCAAAACGGTCTCCCCTTCCGAATTGACGCCGTAACTGAAAGCGTCCGCCAAACGGTTGATCTGTGTCTGGGTCATGTTGACCTGTACGATGGTATACTCTTCGCCGTCGGGACCGACAAAGGTGACGTCCGTGCGCTGAATGTTGACTTCGCCGCCCGAATAGTCCACTTCCGTCTCTCCCCAGCCCACGAACAGGGGACCGACGAAGACGAAGATGAAGAGCACCACGAACATGGCAAGCCCGATGAGGGAAAGGCGGGAGCGGAAAAACCGCTTCAATACGAGCGCGGTGGGCGAGACGATGCGGACATCCCGCATGACCGACTCCTCCGCCTCCATTTCGGCGGCGGCTTCGGCGCCCTCTCCCCTTTCTTCCGCGGCGCGGACACGCGCCTCTTCCGCCTCTTCCGCCTCTTTGAGCGCTTCGGCGCGGGGAGCCTGTTCTGCGAAATCCTGATTGAATTCTTTGTTTTCGTTATCCATGACTCCCTCCTGTTACTTTGTCAGCTTGACGCGAGGATCGACGACCGCATACGCGAGGTCAGACAAAAGGGTGCCGATGACGGTGAGAATGGCGAGGAACATATTGTACGCCATGATGAAGGGAATATCCCCTTCTTTGAGCGCCTGATATGCCTTCGCACCGATCCCTTCGAGACCGAACACCTGCTCGGTGATCATCGCGCCGCCGAAGAGGTTGGGCAGAGTGCCCGCCAGCATGGTGACGATGGGAATCATGGTATTGCGGAAAACGTGTTTATAGATGACGGTATGTTCGGAAAGTCCCTTGGCGCGCGCCGTGCGGACGTAGTCCGCGTTCAGCACTTCCAGCGTATTGGTGCGGGAATAGCGCATGAGGGAACCGACGTTTATAATGACGAGCGTGGCGACGGGCAGGATGCAGTGCAAAAGTACGTCGCCGATATAGGCGAGCCCGGTATAGCTGGCGCCGGGATCCACCATGCCGATGGAGGGGATCCACCCCAGCTCGTACACGAACACCTTGATGAGAAGGGTTGCCAAAAAGAAGGAGGGCAGGGAAATGCCGATCATCGTAAAGACCGTAACGCCGTAATCGAGCGGGCTGTATTGATGCGTGGCGGACAGAATTCCCAAAGGAATGGCGATGAGGAATTGCAGGACCATCGCCACCAACGCGATGCCGAAGGAAATCCACATATAGTCGCCGATGACTTCCGCCACGGGACGCTCGAATTTAAAAGACATACCCAAATCGAGCCGGAACAGATTTCCAAGCCAGGTGAAATAGCCCGAAATAATTCCCCAGAAAGAATTGTCCAGAAGGCCGTATTTTTCCTTGATGGCGTCGATGTCCGCCTGCGTCATGCTCCCTTGCGCGAGCTGCGGGGCAAACTTGTTGTCTATATAGTCGGCGGGCAACAGCCGCACCAGGATATAGATTAAGAGAGATACGAAAAAGAGAATCAGAATCGCGTAAAGGATTCTCTTGATGATGTATTTGACCATGTTATCTCCGTAAGCCCGCCCCTCCCCGCCCTGTACCGGGCGGGGAACGGCGAAAGCCGGGTCTCTCCCCGTAAATTATCAGTTTCCGACGAAACTGACCTCCCAGATTTTGCTCAGCGGCGACTGGTAAGCCGAAGTCTCCGCAAGCGTGGAAGAATCGATGTAGTTGGAGTTCCAGACGTACAGATCGCTTCTCTGATAGGTCGGGAATTCGACGGCGAGCTCCATGACGAGATCGAGACACTGATGATAGATAGCCGAACGTTCGTCTCGATCGTTCATTTCCCTCGCTTCATCGATAAGGTCGCTGAGTTCTTCCACGATTTCTTTTTCCAGCCAATAATCGTAGGTGCTGTCTTCGTCGAAGATTTCGGGATAGCCCCAGTTATTGGTGGAGGTGGCGTTGGAATCCATGTGATAGACCTGATACATATCGGGGTCGATCGTAGAGCTCCACGCAGCCGCCCAGACGGTGAGGTCGCCCGTGGCGAGCTTTCTCAGCGCGCTGCCGTCCGTCTGCACCGTGATGTCGAAACCGATGCTTTCGAGAATTCTCTCCGCATTGTAGAAGAGGTCGGCGGCGGGATGATCCTTCGACTCGCCCGCGATGGTAAAGGTAAACCGCAGCACTTCGCCCTTCGTGTTGGTCAAAAGCCCGGTGTTTGCATTTTTGGTATAACCCGCCTGTCTCGCGTATTCCGCGCTCTTGGCACCCGTCTCGTCATAGGAAATGTCCTTGTTATAGGTATCGGAAGAGACGGAATAGTCGCTGCCCGTGCCCGTATAGGCGCCGATGCCCTGCGGATAAGCCCAGCTGTTGGAGGTCATGGGTCGGTTGACGATGGATGCCAGCTGCGTTCCCGTGCCGCCGTAGTAGTCGAGGGTGAGGGAAGGATCGAAGGCGCACATGATCGCGCGGCGAATGCGGATGTCGGGGATGTCCCCCGCGTTGATGCCGATGTAACCGTAACCGAGCGTCGTGACGGGATCGTAGCCGTAATCGTCTTTCAGTTTCGACAAATCATTCAGATTCTCGACCGTCGCGTTGGGCGTACCGAAATGGACGGTTTCGGTGCTGGTAAGCGATGCGAAGAGCTGGTTGGTGGGCACCACCTGGTAGTTGAGCTTCCGGATTCTCGCGTTGGAAAGGCCGCTTCCCACCGTTTCGAAATAAGTATTCCGTTCGAAATAGACGACGTTATCGCTGAAAAATTCGCTCTTGTCGGGAATGCGGTCCCCCACGTCCGTCGTGCGGTTGGTCGCCTTGTAAGGTCCCGCGCCGACGGGCACCTGGATCTGGCGGAGCTGATCGAAGAAATCGGAATCGGCAAACGGAACGCCCACCTTGCCCGAAGCGTAGTCGAACTGCTCCGGCTCCTTTCCGGTCACTTCATAATAGGGCGCGGAATAGTAGTCGCTGGGGGCGACGGTGAAGGAGAAGTTGTAAATCGCCTTGGGGTCGACGCCGTCGATCGTGATTTTCAGGACGTCGTAAGTCCCGCCGAGATCGACGGGATTGGCCCTGCCGATGGAGGAGACGTTCTCTTCGATAGCGATGCCGTCAATATACCGGACGATCTTATTTCCGCCGATCGCCGACTGAATGACGGCGCTCTTGACGTAGTTGAGGAGGTTGGAAGAGGTCTGCCAGCCGCCGCCCACGATCTGCAGAATGCCCGATTTGTACGCCGCCGCGCCCAGCGCGTCGCCGACATAGTAATCGTAGACGAGTTTGACCATCGCCTCCTGCGAAGTGTCGGCGGGATTTTCGTAACCGTTCCATTCGACGTTGTCGGGATACTCCTTGTCGTCGTCAAAGGTAAGAAGCCCTTCCATCGCCAGGAACACCTGCCAGGGTTCGGTGAAATGATATTTGATTTCATAATCCGAACCGGTTTCAAAATTGCCGACCAGCGTCGTGGAAGCCGTCGTCCAGTCGGAATTGAGTTCTTCGCGGAAGAGTTCCTTGGCGCGGTCAATGTAGTCGAACAGAGAGAAGCCGCCGAGATAGCCGTTGCCCTCCGTGGGCGTGACGTTCTGATAGACGTCCATCGCCTCCAATTCCGCGATCGCCTCCGCGCGCGTCTGGTTATCGGTATCGCTCTGCGCCCAGTCGAGAATGGGCTGCAGGCGGAGTTCGGCAAACCCTTCGTAATACGAATCGAAGTTGTCCTGGATGTTTTCGTCGTAGGACTGCGCGCGGTATGCGCCGAGCCCCTTGATGTTGGTGGAATACAGCGTGGACGACCCGGTATAGGTGGGATCGAGCAGGACATACAGGCTGAAAATGACGTCCTCTATGGTCAGATCGCTCCCGTCCGAGAATTTGATGCCGTTTTTGATGGCAAACCAATACTCGGTGTAGTAGTTGTCGTAATCTTCGCCGTTTACTTCCTTGCTGCCCGTCGTCTCCATCGTATAATTTTCCACGACGCACGGTTCGTCCTGGCCGTAGACGATCTTGCCTTCCTTGTCCGTGGAAAGCATGCCGATCTGCGTCTGCCCCACGATGGTGCCGTCCGGCCCCGTCGTATAGAAGAAGGGGTTGAACACGCCGTCCAGCGCCTCCGAACTGACGACGAATGCCGTGTCTTCGTTGCTCACCGTCTGGTTGTGGTTGCAAGACGACAGAAACATCGAACTTGCAAGGGCGAGACAGATCGCACTCGTCACAATAACTGATTTCTTCATAATTCCTCCTTTTTACGGAATGATTTTTGATGTCGTTGGGTCGATTATTCCCCTTCCGAGCCGGTCGGGGCGGGATAATCGATGTTCTGCGTCAGGGTCGGGAAGGCTGCGGCAAACGCGGCTTCGACCTCTTCGTCCGCATAGCTGCCGTATCCGCCGTAAGCGCCGTGACACAAAATCGTGCGCTGCGACGTGGACACGTTTTCGTAGACCACCGCGCCGCCGATCGACACGTCCTCCACGCGCACGCCCTCTTCCCAGACGCCGGCGAGAAGGCCGATGCGGTCGGTGAGGCCGGCGTGGATAAATTCGGCGCCGAAATCCACCGTGAGGCGGATATTTTCAAAGGTGACGTCGTGGATATACGCCGTCGCCGAAAGGGTATCGAACAGGCCGCCCACCGTCGCGATCGTACGGGAGGTCTCCCGCGTCACGGCGATATTGGAAATGGTGTGGCCGTTGCCGCGGAATTCGCCCGAATAGGAGCGCAGAGGCTCGTATTCGACGTCCGTCATGTCGATGTCGTCCATCAGCCAGACGTCGGAGTTGGGACGCATCCCCAGAAGATCTTCCGCCGTATAGACGAAGATCCAGTTCCCTTCCAGGAAATCGGCGTACAGCCGGGGCGCCTGCGTCCCGTCCCCCGCCGTGGCGATGGGCTGGGTGCAGTCCGCGTCCGAATACAGCATCTTATCCCGATAGTAGAAGGGATAGGTGACGGGCTGCGTGAGTTCTTCGTCGAAGTACAGTCCGCGGAAGGTGTAGCCGCTCAGGGAAGGATCGGAAATCTCCCCTGCCGTGAACACGTCCCAGCCCTCTTCGTCCGGGCGGAGTTCCACGGAATTGATCACCTCGCCGTCAAAGCAGATGTCGATGGTCTCGTACTGCACCCAATTGATATACAGGGTGATGTCCCGGGTGACGCGGTCGGTAGAGAAATCCCATTTCTCCCCCAGGGTGACGTTGCCCTCTTCGTCCTTCGTACCGAAATAGTAGCCTTCGATGTAGTACCCCACCCGGCTGGGAACGGAATACTGGGTATTGTCCGTCACCGTGCCCGGCTCGACGAGATAGCTGTTCTCCTTGCAGTACAGCAATTTGTTTACGCTGCCGTTCGCCTCCGTGGCGCCGTTGTAGTCGATCGTCACGAGAATGGGGTATTCGTTCGTGATATCGTCGAGCGGGATGGAAGAATCGGCGCACCCCGCCGCCGACGACGCCAGCGCCGCAAAAGAGAGGAGACACAGAATTTTCAACAAAAATTTCTTCATTGCCGTCCCGTCACTCCAATTCGTAAATGCTGTCCGCGTATTCCGCCCAATAGCTGCGGGCGGTGTAAAGGGTCGGATTGTAAACGCCGATCGCGGGAATCGCCGAGCCGTAGAAACAGTTGCGGGCGATATTGCCTTCCGAATACAGTTCTATGGAAGGTACGTCCGCCGCGCTCTGCACGTCTTTATAGATGTTGAAAGACGAGAGCTGCGTGCAGCTGGCAAACGCGATGCCGCCGATCTCTTCGAGAACGCTGCCCTCTTCCGCGCTGCCGAAATTCACTTCCGAGAGGAAGGGGCAGTTTTCAAAGGAACTCTGTCCCACCGTCCGGAGGGAAGCGGGCAGATCCAGCCGGGCAACGCCGCTCGTCGCAAACGCCCCGTTGCCGATTTCCGCAAGGCGGCTTCCCGCCGCGAAATGCACCGTCACTTCGTTCATCTCGTTTTCGCCCGAAGAGGAATCGAAATTATAGCCCGCATAGCGGAAAGCATAGTCGCCGATCGAAGTCACGCTGGCGGGGATGTTGATCTCCCGGAGAGAGGAATAGTACCGCGTCTCGATGACCGGGTTCGCCGTCGTGCCCGTGTTGACGTTCTGCGAATACCCCGCCGCAAAACTTTCCGGGATAGAGGTGATCCCCTCTTCGAAGGTGAGGGTTTCCAGCGCCACCGCGGCAAAGAGGACGTTTGTCCCCATCTCCGTGATCCTGCCGGGGATGACCGCCTCCGTCAGAAGGGAGAGATTGGACAGCGCATGATCGCCCAGACGGGTCACGCCGTCCCCCAAGGGAAGGGTCGTGAACGCCGTATTCGCAAAGGCGTATCTGCCCACCCCCTTCACCTCTTCGCCGTACGTCAGCGTATTCAGCGCCGTGCAATAGGTGAAGGCGAAATCGGGAATGTCCGCCGCGCCCCTGTATTCCACTTCGGTCAGCGTGGAAGGATAGTTTTCGACACCCGAGAATTCCAAACCCGAATAGCTGCCGCCGAAAATGTACAGGAAGAAGGTGTTTTCCGTGCGGCTGCCGCCGATGAAGGGCACGCTCATGTACGAGAGGGAGCGGCATCCGATAAACGCCGCGCTGCCGATCGTCTGCACCGAATCGGGAACGGTGACTTCCTCCACCGCGCTGCCGCGGAAGGCATAGGCTTCGATCGTCTCCACCTCTTCGGCAAATTGAATTTCCGTCTTTGCCATGGGCACCGCTTTCAGAGAGGTCAGCGATTTATCGTACAGGCAGCCGTCGAAAGAGGCGTATTCCGCATTGCCGGCGTCCACCGTTATCTCCGTCAGCGCCGCGCAGCCCGTAAAGGCGTCCGCCCCGATCGAAGTCACCCCCGCGGGGACGGAAAAGCTCTGCAATGCCGTATAGGCAAAGGCATAATCGCCGTAGGACGCCGCGCTTTCGATGCCCGTAATCGTTTCCAGGCCCGTGCAGCCGTAAAAGGCGTAATCGGGCAGCGCCGCCACCGGCGAAGCGATGCTCACCGAGCGGAGGGACGCGGGCACATAGACCCCTTTGGAGCCGTTGGAGAAGGCGCTCGGCGCGCCGAACGCATAGGCGAGAAACAGATTGTCCTCCCCGTCGCCCAGGAAGGGCAGCGCCAGCGTCTGGACATTGTCCGCGCCGCGCAGCGCCCCCCGCTCGATCTCCGTCACGGCACTGCCGATCGAAATCGAAGTGAGCGCGCCGCCGCCCGCAAAGGCGCCCGCGAGAATTTTCGTCTCCGTGCCCGTCGTATAGGAGGTCTCCCCTTCGCCGGGCAGGTACAGCACCAGCGTCTGTCCGCCGTCCGCGTACAGGCTGCCGTTCGTCAGAGTATAAGAGGTATTCCCCTCTCCCACTTCCACCGAAGAGATCGGGCAGTCGAGCAGTGCGCCCGAGCCGAACGACGTCAGAGAAGCGGGGATATAGAAGGAATCGATCAGGGCGCAGCCGGCAAAGGCGTAATCGCCGATCGTCTGCACCGAATCGGGCAGCGAAATCTCCGCCAGCGCGGCGCATTCCGAAAAGGCGTAGTCGCCGACGTATTCCGCGCCGTCGGAAAGGGAGACGGAAGTGATCTGCGCGCAGCCCAAGAAAGTGCCCTCTTCGATACCGCTTACGCCCGAAAGATCGCCGAAGCTCTCCAGGCGTTCGTTTCTGTAAAAGGCATATTTGCCGATCGACCGGACGGACGGGCCGAGGTCGATGTTCACGAGATACTGACAGTCGTAGAAGGCATATTCCCCCACTTCCGTCACGGTGTCGGGCAGCACCACTTCCAGAATGGAATGGTTGCCGCGGAAGGCGCCGTCCGCGATCGAAGTGACCGCTTCGCCGCCGTACACGGCGGGGATGACCACCGTCTCCGATGCGCCCGTATAGCCCGTCACCGCGCCGCCCGCAAATTGCAGGCCTTCGGTATATCCCGACGCGTACAGCGTGATGTCCGCGCCGACGGGGGTGTCGAAATCGTAGGGCGAGGAAAGGGTTTCGTCCGTGTGCCAGCCGTCCGAGACCAACCCCTGCATATCCTGCGCCGTCGCCGTCTTTCCGTTTTCCACCGGCTGCACGGAAACCGTCTCTCCGTTCAGCACATAGGTGACATAGCGGTAATCGGCGTCCTTATCCCACTTCGCGTACAGCGTGATGTCCGCGTCGGGCGCGGGAGAGGAAAAGTCGAACGCCTGTTCCAGCGCCGCGTCCGCGTACCAGCCGCCGAACACATAGCCGGTACGGACGGGGTCGGCAGGCTCGCTCACGCTGCCGCCGATCACGGAAATCCCCGTTTCCACGGCGCTGCCGCCGTTGGATTCGAAATAGATGCGCACCGAATGAACGGGATTCCATTTTGCATAGACGGTCACGCTGCCGCTCGCCGCGCCGCCGAAGGTATATTCCTGCGTGCAGGCCGCGTCCGCGTACCAGCCGCCGAAGGTGAAATACTCTTTGGTCGGATCGGCGGGCTTTTCGATCGTCTCCCCCCGTTCGAGCGCGAGCGAAGAAATCGCCGTGCCGCCGTTCGTCTCGAACGTCACGATGCAAAGCGTCTCATCCCCGCCGCTCTGTCCCCCGGAGGAGGTGGCGGAAGATGGATCGCCGGAGGACGAACCGCCGCCCCCGCCGCAGCCGGTAAGCGCAACCAGCGAAGCCGTCAGACAAGTCAGAAAAATCAGCAGTGTCTTCGCCTTTTTCATATTATTTCTCCCTCCTGGATTTCAGGACAACCGTCCCGCAAGCCGCCAACGCGAACAGCACAAGAACCGAAACGCCCAAAGCGCTTCCGCAGCCCGATCCGCCGTCCGACGACGAAGTGCCGCCCTGATTGTCGGTGCTGTCGGTGCTGTCGTCCGGCGTCGTGCCCGGATCGTCTGCGTCGATGCCGAGCGCGTCCTCCGCCGCTTCCAGCCTGGCGATGTTGGTGACAAAGCCCTGCTGGGTCGAATCGTAGGAATTATACAGAGTGCGGCACTGTTCGACGAGCGCGCGGTCGGATTCCGTCACCGCGTCGGGAATCGTGTCGATGAGGGCGACGAGATACATCGTGTTCTGCGTGGGCGACGCGGTATCCGAACGCACGAACTCCGCAAAATAGGAAGTCCAGACGCGGGTGTCGTAACCGGTCGCGTTGGAGGGGATCTCCGCCGTCAGGTCGGGCACGGAGCCGATCCCTCCCACGAAATTCTTGTAAGCGGTGCCGTCCGTTCCGTCGTACTCCCCTTCGAGAGCGGGCGCCTGCGCCGACAGGAAGGTCACTTTATAGAGATAGGTGCAGCCTTCGAAGGCGGACGCGCCGATGGACTGCAGCGTCGCGGGCAGCGTCACCTTGTCGAGATTTGCCGCACCATAGAAAGCATACGGCGCGATCCGCAAGGTGTCGTCCGCAACGGTGTAGGCGCCTTCGTCCCGATAGGCGGGATAGGAGATGAGTTCGAGATATTCGAACGCCACCGTCCCGTCGTCCACCGTCAGATGTCTGTACAGAACGCCCTCGACCGCTTCGAACACGCCGTTCCCCTCCGCGACCGTAAACTCTCCGAGACGGCTCGCCCCGACAAACGCCGTGGACACAAGCCCGCTCTCCGTCTGAAGATCGGGATCTTCGGGCAACAGAGACGCACCCACCTCAAAGGAAGTGATCCGCGTACCGGAAAAGGCGCGGTCGCCGAGCGTCGTCAGCGCGGGCAGGGAGACGGAAGTAAGATTGCCGTTATCGGCAAACGCATACGCCCCCGCCGTTTTCAGCGTGTCGGACGAGAATGCGGAAATCCCCGTCCCCGCGAGCGCATAGGCGCCCAGCGTCTCCAGCTTGGGAGCGCTGAAATCGGTCAGCGTCACGCTGTCGCGGAAGGCATAGCTGTAAATCTCGGTCGCTTCGGGCAGAGAAACGCTCGTAAGAGAAACGCCCGCAAACGCCGCCGAGCCCACCGTTTTGAGAACGGGCGCGGAGAGTTCGGTCAGGTTGGTGCCCACGAACGACTCGATGCCCGCCGCCGTGATGGTTTCAAAGTCGAACGACGTCAGAGCGCCGCAGCCGTAAAACGCCCTCTCCCCGATCTCCGTCACGGAATCGGGCAAGGTCACCGTGCGCAGAGAGGTACAGCCGAAGAAAGTGAACGCGGGCAGGGCGGACAAGCCGTCGGGCAGGGTCGCCGAAACGAGCGCCGTGCTGCCCTGGAACACGCCCAGCCCCAGATCTTTCACCGTGTCGGGCAGGACGACGGCCGTCAGCGACGTGCAGTTCGCAAACGCTTCGTCGCCGATCTCCGCTATGTTCGCAAAATCGATTTCGGAGAGATCCGCGCTGCCGTCAAACAGCCCTGCGGGGATCTCCGTAAGGACGGAATTGAACTGTACGCCCGTAATGCCCGCGGTGTCCTTAAATGCCTTTTCCCCGAGCCAGGTCAGGGATTCGGGCAGGACGAGCGTGCCCGCCGCGAGATTGGCGCAGCCTTCGAAGGCGGACGCGCCGATGTATTCCACCCCTGCGGGCAGCGCGCGCAGCGCGATGTCCGAACCGGCAAACGCTTCGTCGCCGATCCGCCGGACGTCGCTGCCGAGCTGAATGTCTTCGCAGGCGAAGTCGCAGAAGGCGCCCGTCCCGATCTCCTCCACGCCCGAAAGGTCGACGGAAGTCACGTTTTGCAGCGCCGAGAAGGCATAATCGCCGATCTTCACGACGCCGTCGGGCACATCCACCGCCCCGGAATATCCTTCCGGAACGAGTTTGAGTTCCCGCATCGCCTTATCGTAGAGGATGCCGTCCGCAACGGCGAGGTAAGCCGAGCCGCCTTCCAGCGTGAAGGAAGTCAACCCCGAATCCCCGACGAAAATCGCGTTGCCGAGCGAAGAGAGCTTGGCGGTCTTGGAGACGATGACTTCGGCGAGGGAGACGCAGTTTCCGAAAGCGCTGTCGCCGAGACTTTCCAGGCCGTCCGGAATGCGGACGGAGGGAAGGGAGACGCAGTTTACAAAAGCCAGACTGCCGATCACGCGCACGCTCGAACGGAAGTTGACCTCCCTGAGATATACGCAGTTATAGAACGCGGCGTCGTCGATCGTCTCCACGGCGTTGTTGAAGGTCACGCTTTCGAGCGACGTACAGCCGTAGAAGGCATATGTGCCGATCTTCGCGGAATTGATTTCCAGATCGGTGAGCCCGGTGCACTGCTGGAAGGCAAAGCTGCCGATCACCGTATTCCCGCTCGTGACGACGTCGGTGAGCCCGGTGCAGAGCGCGAACGCGGACGGGCCGACGTACACCGTATTGGAGAGGTCGACGCTCGTGAGCGCTTCGGCGCCGACAAAGGCGCTTTCGCCGATGAACATCGTGCCCGAAAGGTCGATGTTCTCCAGGCTGGGACAGTTATAGAACGCGAGGTCGCCGATCGTGGGGATGGTGCCCGTGACCGTTTTCAGCGACGGATTCCAGCCGAGGGCGAATCTGCCGATCTGCGTGACCGAATCGGGGAATACCACCTCTTCGAGATTTTCGCAGGCGTAAATCGCCGCCTCTTCGATGACTTCCAGCCCTTCGGGCAGAATGATCTTGGTGATGTAGTCGTTTCCGTAGAAGGCGTATCTGTATATGTAGGTGATGCCGAGATCGTCGGGGATCTCCACGACCCCGTTCTCGTCCCCTCTGCCCGTATAGGAGCGCAGATAATGCCCTTCCATTTCATATTCTTCCTCGACGGTCACCTGGCAGCGCGCGGAGATACCGCTCGCGGAGACCATGATGGAGCCGCTGCCCGACTCTAACGCGGTGATCGTCGCCGACATGCCGTCTTCGCTGACGTCCACGCGGAAGTAGGTACTCGTGGAGTTCCAGTTGAGGCGGAAGTCGTCGGGCGGTACGAAATTGTACGGCTTCAATCCCACGGTAAGTTCGTAGCTCTCTCCCCTTTCCAGCGTGACCGCGTTGGTGTTCAGCTCCAGGGCGGAGAGGGTGACGGAATCGCTGCCCCCCGTCTCCGAAACGGTGATCGTGATCTGCACGCTGGCGTTGCCCGCCGCATTGGTCACGGTGATGACCGCCGTACCCGCTTTCAGACCGGTCACGAGCCCGTCTTTGACCTCGGCGACTTCCGGATCGGAAGAGGTCCAGATGAGATCTTCGACATAGGTGTTTTCGGGCGTCACGTCTATGAAGGTATTGAGATTGATCTGACGATTGATGCGCAGCGTGTAGGAATCTCTGTTCTCGTTGCTCAGCTGGATGTCGGTGACCGGCTTGGCGAGGGTATTCAGATCGATCGTGTACGTCGAGCGGTTTTTCGCATAGTCGATAAATTCGACCATCACTTTGCCGCCCTTTTTCAGGATATCGTTATAGATATTGGTAATGTTGAGAGAGACGGCGGTCGTCGTGTTCCTCTCGCCGTCCACGGGGATGCAGCCGTCGATCAGCGCTTCCTGATCGTTGACCGTCCCGTCGGCGGAAATGCTCGAATAGGTATAGATGAAATACCCCTGTATGTAGTGATTGTCGTACACATACATGTTCAGCGAGCGGGAGGTGATGTCGCCGTTGGAATTGGTGTTCACCCGGATACGGGTATCCTCCTCCACCATCGTGGGCGCTTCGTTGTCGATATAGAAGCTGAACGAGAAGGTATTTTTCAGATTGTGCTGCTCGTGCTCGTCATAGTCGAGATAGCAGACCATCGAATAGGTGTACTTGCGGTTGTTTTCGAGATTGTATTCGTTGACGTAGAAGCCGACGTCCACATAGCCGCCCACCTGCGAGCCGCCGTTGGAATAGGACTTGCGGTTGTTCTCCGAAACCTTGCTGAACACCACTTCGCCCGTCAGCGAATCGACGATCTGCATTTTGGCATACTTTGCGTTGCGCAAAAGCCCCGCCGAAATGCAGTACAGCGAATAGGTCGCGTCCATATTATTGGAGATCGCCGCCTTGTCCTCTATGATCGCGGGCATCTCGTACCCGTCGGCGAGCGTGTAGCCGAAGCCGCCGAGATAGTAATAAGTCTCTTCGTATTCGTCCGAGCTGACCGCATAGCGGAAGCCGCCCATGGGCACGGTCGCGTACACGTCCGGCTCGAGTTTGTCCTCTTCGAGGACGGAATCGTCCTCCTGAGAGGCGCCCACTTCATACGCCGTCACGTCGAGAAGGGGAGCCTGCGTCCAGTCGCCGTAGAAGGCGAGATAGGGAATGTTCAGCCCGATGCCGTCCGCGTTGAGGGACAGGAGACGTACATAGCCTTCGACGTACATGCCGTTGACGAAATGTTCGTCGAGATAGTCCTTGTCCGCCTGGGACAGGGTGATTTTGACGGTGATGACGCATTCGCCGTAGCCGCCCACCGAGACGACGTCCCCCGAAAGGGTGCCGTTTTCGACGGAATATTCGTAAGAGGCGTCTTCGAAGAGGTACGCCATTTCCGCGACCGTCATATCGTCCGAAGACATGCTCTCCGTCATGACGATGGGATCGATGCGGTAGGAAACCGCCTGTCCCGAAAGGTTTTTGAGGTTGAAGGTAAGGGTATATACGCCCGTCTTATCCACGTCGTCGCCGAGGCTCAGTTTGGTCTTGTTCTGACCGGGGACGTAGAGATACGCCTTGGTGTCGATGGCGCTGGCGATGTCCGCAAGCCCCGCCCCCTGCTTTCTCGGGGAGTAGGGATTGCCCACTTCGTTGCGGGCGATGGTCGCCGTGCTCATCATCAGCTGATAGGTGAGTTCGGTGATCTCGTAGTTGGAAAGTTCGGGATAGTTCTGCTTGACGTATTCGCGCACGAGAATGGTCGCGCCCGCCATGTTGGGGCTGGCCATGGACGTGCCCGAATAGGTGTCATACCCGCCGCGGACGGCGGAATAGATCTCGCCGCCGTGCGCCGTGATGTCGGGGGAAAGTTCCAGCTCCGCCTTGGGCCCCCAGGAGGAGAAGTTGGACATGAAGGGACCAGCGAGGTACTCCGTCGAGAAGTGCATCGTGCCAGAACCCTGTTCGGCGAGATAGTTGCCATAGTCCATCTGAATGGAGCAGGCGGGGATCTTCGCGTCGCCCACGGACATGCTGATGACGCCCGAGACGTTGTTATATATAATGACGCCCGCGGCGCCGTTGCGCTCCGCCGCGTCGATCTTTTCTTCGAAGGTGTTGCTGCCGCGGCGCACCACCGCGATCTTGCCTTCGACGTCGATGCCGGTATAGTTGTTGTCGCCGCCGATGCCGGGAACGACGACGTATTCGAAGGTCGCCTCCGTCTGCCCGCCCAGAAGTTCGCCGACAAAGTCCTTGGTGTCGCCGTTGAGCAGCGCACCTTCGGTGAAATAGATCTCTTCCGTGCCGTCAGCCACGAAATACTTGCTCTTGACGCCGCTGATGGAGGCGACGGAGATCGCCGCGTCATACGTCGACGGGGAGCCGATGGTCGCCGAGTCGGGATTGGAGGCGAGGTTGGTGTCGCCGTTCGTCGATCCCTGCGCGGAACTGTAGGAGTTGCTCGCCGCGACGATCAGGCAGATGCCCGATTCTTTGATGGCGTCGTAAATTTCGTTGGTCGCGTCTTCGTCCGTGGCGCGGGAGAAGCCGCAGGAGGAGCCGAGACTCATGTTGATTGCGTCCACGCCCAGGAGGATGGCATCGTTGAGCGCGGCGAGAATCGCTTCCTGGGGCGCCCCTTCGTCCTCGTTTCCGAACACCTTGAAAATGGCGAGCTGCGCCTGCGTGGCGACGCCCGTGATCACGTCGTCCTTGCCCGCGATGACGCCGGCGACATGCGTGCCGTGGTCGTTCACGGGATAGACGTTGGAATCGCTGTCCGCATAGTCGTACATGAAGGGAACCTTGTCGCTGTAATAAAGGTCCTCCGCACGCAGATCGCGCACGTTGTCCTCGTTGGCGGCATCCAGCTGCTTCGCCGCGAGATCGTCGAACACGGCGTTCACGTCGTCCATCGTCAGCGCGAGATTTCCCGTCGGCTGATTTTGGAACGCCGTATGCGTGTAGTCGAGACCGGTGTCGAGAACGGCGACCACCGTGCCCGAGCCGTCGTAATCGATGTCGCTCGAATCGTAGATACCCGTCTCGTACACGTTGACGTCGTTCTCCGTCACCACCTGCGGTTTGTCGTACTTCTCGCTGATGAGGACGCTCTCGACGTTGGGATCGTTTTCCAGGGCGCTGAGGCTCTTGTAGTAAATATCCGCCGCAAAGCCGTTGAAAATGGTGGAATACTCGTATCCGACCGAAAGCAGCTTGGCGGAATTGGAACGGATGAACCCGTCCCTGCTCTTCTGCAATTCGAGATTATAGCGTATTCCTTCTTCGGTGAGGGCATACTCGTCCACGTTCATGCCCGCGTCGTAGGTCGCTTTGGACAGCATGGATTCGTCCTTGAGCTTGACGATGACGGTGACGATGTCGTTGTCGTCATACATGGTCCCCGCCGTCTCCCCTTCCGCGTTGAGAGCGTACTCGCTCGAAAGGGACACGTCCGAGATATTGGTCATCTTCTGCACGGCCACCTGTTCGCCGTCTGCCGACGCCGAAGCGGACGCGCTGCCGTCCTTCCCGCGCAAAGTCTCCGCCGCCTCCGAATACGAGCGGTACAGCCCGCCCATCGTCGAAGCGGAAAACACGCAGGTCATCGCCAGCACAAGCAGTTTTTTCCAGCCTTTTTTGATTGCTCCTTTCATGAAGTCTCCTTGGGTATCGAAAAAAATCCGTAATGAAAAATACAGTAAAACGCCTTTCGCCGGACATATCCGGAGCAGCCGCTTCCTTCGGCATCCGGTTTCCGTCTCCCGACGGGAGTGCCGAACTTTGTCAATCGCTCATCTTCGACCGAACACGAAAAATCGGACTTGACCGGGAACCCCTTCCGGAATTTCCCCCGCCAAGTCTTTCCTGCGGCTTTTCCGCGGGAATCTCCCGCTTTGAAAACCGCCTTCCCCCATATCCCGCCCGGCGCCGAATTTTATTCATCGAATGCGGATTCGGATATTTCCCTAATTCGATTCGGCAACGACCCTGTAATTTTCAAAATCGATGACAGACCGCCCGAACTTTTCATCTGTGTAATATCCGTTCCCGCTTTTCGGCAGCAAAGCGCCGCGGCGCACCCTCTCCCGCCTGCGATGCGGAAAAGTAAAAATTCTCTGCGCCGCTCATTTTTCCTTATATGGATATATAAGTATTCCTATTTTACAACAATTCGACGGATTTTGCAAGCGTTCGGAGTTATAACACGCAAAATTTTTATCATAATTTTTTATAACATACATAAGTCGCCCTTATGCTTTTCGCCGATTTTTCGCACAATCGCACATTTATGCGCCATTTGTATAATTTATACATATTTTATTCGCCCGGACAAAGAGAAAAAATCCTCCGGCGCAGAAAAAAGAGGGCATTATCTGCGGCAGAGAGGGCGGAAGAGAAAGGAGAGGAGCAGGGAGCAGAGGGAGAGCAAGAGGGATATGGCGAGAAAGTAATTCATAAACCCCGCCGCCGCGAGAAAATATCCCGTAAAAACAAAGAGCAGCTCCCGCCCGAGAAGCCGCAAAACCGCGTCCGCCGCCGCGAACAGCAAAAGGAGAAAGAGCAGCCCGCCCAGCGCCCCCTTCACGTCCTGGCGGCTGAGGCTCATATGCAGACAAAAGAGCATGCCGACGGCGAGCAATATCCACCACCGCCCTTCCCCGGCATAGGAGAATATCGCCCCGAATCCGCGGACAAAGGCGCCGAGCGCCGGGAAAAATCCGTCCGAAAAATCGGCGGAAAACAGCTCGTCCCGCACGTCAAAAAACATTTCCGGCAATACCAGGTATGCGACGAACGCCAAAAGCAAAGAGATGACGACGATGGGCGCCGTGCCGATGAAAAAATTCCCCAGGCGCTGATAAAAGCTCTTGGGGTTATAGGAATGCCGCACATAGCCCAGAACGCCGTCGTCCGGATCGAGCGAGAATAGCCTGACTTCCACGATCCGATGTCCGAAAAGCAGGCAGGCGAGGGCGTGCGCCCCTTCGTGGACGGGGGGGCCGATCAATCCCGTGAGGACGGAGACCGCCCTGCCGTGCCGCCCGAAATTCGCATAAAAGCGGCGGTTGCAGAGCCCGATCAGGTATCCGAACAGGAAGATGCCGCCGACGAAAAGCAGGCTTTGCAGCAAAAAGCACACGATAAAATCTCTCATCTTCTCCCTCCCGTCCGGATTTACTTTCCGAAAGGAAAAGAAATGACGTTTTCCCCTTCCCCGTCCTTTTTCTTCCTGCCCTTGTCCGGCTCCCCGCCTTCGAGGGAGGAAAGCGCTTCGAGATACCTTTCGTACTCCGATTCCGTGTCGATGCAAACGATCGCCTCCGTGTCGATCTCGGTGTAGCCGTCCGGCCTGCCGTTCTCGTCCATGAGGCGGATCTGCACGATGTTCCAAT
>DVGN01000071.1 GCA_018712725.1 Candidatus Scatosoma pullicola | reverse complement strand
AGGCGGACGCACGTGAGCTTGTTTTCCTCTTCGTCCTTTCCCGCCGTCTTTCCGAGCGCCGCGGAATCCCCCGTTACGTCAAGAATGTCGTCGGTGACCTGAAAGAGCGTCCCCAGACTTTTTCCGAATTGTTCCAATTCGAAATAGTACTTATTTCCCGCCAGAATGCTCGCGATCGCCACGGGCGCGAGCAGGAGTTTGCCCGTTTTCTGTTCGTAGATATAGGAGAGATCTTTTTCGGAGACCTCCCTGCCCTCTTCGGAAAAATACAGATCGGCGGACTGCCCGGCGATCATTCCGGAAATTCCCGCACATTCGGAGAGAAATTTCGCCGCCAGCGCGTATTTTTCCCCCTTCATGCACTCGTCGAAACAGATCGAATACGCCGTATTGAGCAGTCCGTCCCCCGCGAGAATGGCGTTCGCCTCCCCGAAGACCTTATGGTTGGAGGGCCTGCCCCGCCGGAAATCGTCGTTGTCCATCGCGGGCAGATCGTCGTGGATGAGCGAATAGGTGTGAATCATTTCCAGCGCCAGCGCATACGGCAGGACTTCCTCTTCGGGCACGCCCAAAACATCCGCCGCGGCGAGCATCAGAACGGGACGGATGCGCTTCCCGCCCGCCAGAAGGCTGTATTTCATGCTCTCGCCGAGCACTTCCGGCTTCGTAGAAAGCTGCGCGCAATATTCCCCGATCCGCCGTTCGAAGGTATTCAGGTATTTCCGATACCGGTCGTCAAAGGTACTCAATTTGCTTTATTCCTCCATTGCCGCCGCAGCCGTATTGCAGAGAAGCATGGCGACGGTCATCGGTCCCACTCCGCCGGGAACGGGGGTGATATACGACGTCCTGGGGGCGACCCTTTCGAAATCGACGTCTCCGCACAACTTGCCGTCCGCCCCCCGGTTGATGCCGACGTCGATGACGACGGCGCCCTCTTTGACCATATCTTCCGTCACGAACCCGGGCTTTCCCACCGCCGAAACGAGAATGTCCGCCTCCCGGCATATCTCTTTGAGATTTTCCGTGCGGCTGTGGCAGACGGTGACCGTCGCGTCGGCGTTGAGAAAGAGAAGCGCCAGCGGCTTACCCACCGTTTCGCTCCTGCCCAATACGACGGCGCGCTTTCCCGCCGGGGAAATCCCCGCGCTTTCGAGCAGTTTCATGACGCCGAGCGGCGTGCAGGCGACAAGCGCCCTTTCCCCGCGCACGAGCTTTCCGAGATTTTCGGCGGAAAACCCGTCCACGTCTTTGGAGGGCGGAATCTTCGCGAGCGCGGATCCGGCGTCCAGCCCCTCCGGCAGAGGAAGCTGCAAGAGGATGCCGTGCACCCTTTCGTCCGCCGCCAGCGATACGATCAACGCTTCCAGCTCCGGCTGGGAGACCCCTTCGGGCAATTCGTACGTCCGGGAAAGGATGCCCGTCTCCCGGCATGCCTTTTCCTTATTGCGCACATAGACGCGGGAGGCGGGATTGTCCCCGACCATGACCACGGCGAGACCGACTTCCTTTCCCGAACGCCCGATCCGGTCTTTCAGCTGTGCGCGGATATCGGCGGCGACCGCCTTTCCGTCGATGATCTTCATCCCGACCTCCCAAGAATGTATTCCCGAAAAATTATTTATTGATGACGCCCGCCAGGACGCCGTTGACGAAATCCGCGCTCGTTTCCGAAGAATATTTGCGCGCCAGACCCGCCGCTTCCGAAACGGAAACGACGGGAGGGATGTCGTCGAAATAGCATATCTCCGCCATCGCGATCAGAAGGATGCTCTTGTCCGTGGGGTTGATGCGGTTGGCGAGATAGTGATGGCTCGCCTCTTCGATTTTGGAAATGAGCTCCTCCCGATGTTCTTCGACGGCGGCGACAAGATCGGCCGCAAACAGGAGATCTTCGTCCTTTTCCAGCCCGAATTTTTTATAGACGCCCTTTTTGAATCCGTCCGTACATTCGTCGTTAAACTGGCGCGCGAAAATAATATTCAGCGCCGCTTCTCTCGCATTGCTTCTCATCCGGTAATTTCTCCGTAAAAGCCGAAAATCCCTTTTCGGAATCCGAAAGGGATTTTTCCGGGGTCAGACTTCCGCCGAATCGGACTCTTCGTCCTCGGACGTTTCGGGCGCCGTCGGAGGCGCCGCGGGGAATACGACGTCCTGGATGTGGACGTCCACTTTCGCCACCCGATAGCGGGTCATGGTCTCGACGTTCTGCTTTACCGACTGCTGAATGCGGTAAGCGAGTTCGGGCACGTTATAGCCGTACCGGACGATGACGGAAACGTCCGCATAAATGCCGTCCTTTTCGATGAAGAGGCTGATGCCCCTGCGCTTGCCGGAAACGAGGGTGGTGCCCTCCACTTCCTCCACCGCGAGCGCGACGATCCCGTTCACGATGCCGGCATTATAGACGACCTTTCCGTTCTGTTTGTCGTTCGGATTAAACTTGAAATTGGACATTCAAAAAGATCTCCTTAATAGCTTCCTCGTCTATTATAGCACATCTTTCCGAATAATTCCACTGTTTTGCGGCAATTCCCGATTGTTTTTTCAACTTTCCGAATAAACGGGCATGATCACGATGTTTCCGGACACCACGCCCGTCTCGTTTTTGAGCATGTTGTAGATGGAAAGCGCCGTGTCGTAGGTGAGTTCGGAGGAATTGATGAACACGTTGATGTTGTCCGAATCGCTGGAAACGGATACGACGGCGTCGGAAAATCCCAGGGATTTGACGAGATTTTCGAGAACGAGTTCCTTTTCCATCGCCGCGACGATCTCCATCTTCATCTGCGTCGCTTCCTCATACTTCGCGTCCCCTTCTTCGTAGAGGGCGATCACGCTGTCGAGCTGCACCAGCTCTTCGCTGCGCGTCGTCGAGCGCTCCGTCCGATAGGTCGTGAAGTAGTTTGCCGTGGTCACCCCGCCTTCGGCGGACGCCAGCGCGTTCGTGTTCGCGAGGACGAAATTGAACACTGCCGTCACCGCGAGCAGAAGGACCAATGCCGACATGACAATAATTTTCTTTTTGTTTGACATAGCTTTATCTCCTTTTTATTCTTTCATCAAATAGATCTTTACGGACTTTTCGTCCGTCCCGAGCGCCGCGGAAACCGCTTCGCGGATATCCATGTTCACCCGCAGGTCGTTGGCGCCCTCGCATACCACCACGACGCTCTCTGCGCCGTTTTCGTCTTCGCAGATCATCACCCGCACCTCTCCCACGCCATCGATTTCGGAAAGCAGTGCGCACAGCCTCTGTTCGCTTTCGCTTCCGACCGCATAAGTCTGCGATTCCTCTTTATCCCCGTAAAATATCTGCCAGACCGCGAACAGGAGGAGCAGCGCAAGGGCGGAGAGCAGCAGGACGTCCCGTATCCGCCCGCCCGCGTCCCCGCGTTTTGCGGCGCGCTCCCGCCGGTCATCCGGCGAATTCCGCTTCACAGCCATATTCTTCGGCGACATATTCCGTCACTTCCCTTTTCACCTCCTCTCCGATCACGCCGTCCGGGTCCCGGACGACCGCCTTCGTGATCAGGATTTCCCTGCCTTCATAGGCAGACTGATAATCTTCGCCCGTCAGCGAACCGCGGTATTCCCATTCGAGCGTCACTTCCGCCCGGAAGGAAAATACCTCCGACAGTTTTTCTCCGAGCGCTTTTTCCGCGCTCTCTATTCTTTTCGTGCTGCAATAGTCTATGAAACCGCCGTCCGTCTCTATGACTGTTTCGCCCGAAAAAAACGGGAAATTTCCCTCCCCGCCCTCCGCCCCCTCTTTGAAAAAGCGCAATACGGGCGCGAGGATGACAAAAAGGCAGGCGAGTTTTGCGGTCCCCTTGATGAGTTTCGCCGTCTTTCCGCCGGGCAGTGCGACGGAGAGGATGGCGGAGAGCAGCACGATCCCCGCGATCGAAAGCAGATACCCGCTCAAAACAGCACCTCCGAAGAACAGATGATGAGAACGATGCTGATGAAATACAAAAACCCGACAAACAGCAGCCCCGCCGTGCAATAGTTGAGATTGTCCGCCGTCTCCCCCAAAAAATCGGAAATGCGGCTCTCCCCGAACGGCTGCGTGACGGCTGCCGTCAGGCGGAGAAAGAGATTGGCGGCGATGAGCAGCACGAGCGGCTCGAACAACACGGCGACCAGGAGAAAGATACTCAGGCTGCCGAGCGAATTTTTGATGAGGATGCTCCCCGCCACGGCGAGATCGAACCCGCCCGACAGAAAGCCGCCCACGATGGGCACTCCCGTTCCGATCGCGTATTTCGCCGCCTGCCGCACGATTCCGTCGTACGTCGCGGATGTCAGCCCCTGCACCGTGAGAAAGAGGCCGAAAACGGAGATCCCCGCGCCCATGATCCATTTGTTGATGCTCTTGAAAAAGGCGGAAAACTTGTTGAGTCTGAGTTCCGACGTAAAATTCCCCGCCATCGAAAAGGCGATGATCGCAATCGTGAGCGGCAGCACGACACCCGAGACGAGGGAGACGAGCGCCGTACTCAGAAAACTCACCGCCGGCCGGTAAATCGCGGCGGAAACGCTCCCGCCCCCCGCCGCCATCAGCGTCAGAAGGAGCGGATAGACGATCTGCATCTGTTCCCGCATCGAGTCCACGCATTCCCCCGCTTTCGAAAAACACTCCGTAAGCACCGAAAGGACGGGGATGAGCGCCGCCGCATAGCAGATGAGAAAGATCATGTCCGCCGAAGAAGGATCGGTAAAGCCGCTCTTCACCGACGACAGCAGCCCGCACAGGAGGGAGACGGCGCAGATACACGCAAACGCCGGAAGCATCTGCTTTATGTCGCCGAAAAAGACATCCAGCATCTGCGAAGCAAAACTTCCGTAGTCGAACGCTTCCCCCTTGATGTAATCATATAGCCTGTCCGCCACGCTCTCGTCCGAAAAACCTTCCAGCGAATCCACGTATTCCTGCAAGGCTTCTATATCCAGCTCTCCGATCTGTTCGAGAATGCTTTCGTTGAGTTCCTCCCGCCCGTCCGTCTCCTCCGCGGAAGGGAATACTATGCCTGTCATATTCAGCAACAGAAATAAGCAGACAAATATGCCGGCCAGGATGAAAAAAGCCTTTTTCCGCCCTCTTTTTTTCCTCTTGCGCCCCCATACGGGCAAACATGAAACTATGTCTGTCATACGAGTTCCAAAAATCCGCGGATGAGTCCCAGAACGCTTTCGATGACGGGGAGGGATAAAACCAGAATGGTGAGCTTCCCCGCGAGCGTGACTTTATCCGCGACCGCATTGCTTCCGAAGTCGTTTAAAAGCCCGGCGCTGAATTCGGTGAGATACCCGATCCCCACGATCTTCAAAAGGATCTTGATGAGTCCGTTTTCGATCCCCGTCATCCCGGCGATCGATGAGATGATGTTGACGGTATTTTGCAGCATGTCCGCCACGAAGATGAGGATGATGACGACGCCCGTGACGGTGACGGCAAAAGAAAGTTCGGGCTTGCTGCATTTCAGCACGATCGCCGCGACCGCGGTGACGAACGCCACCCCTATGATTCTGAAAATTTCCATGGTAAACTCCTCTGCTTGTCCCGCAATTTCACGGCATTGCTACGTAAGACCGAAAATGTCCCGTATCTGACCGAACAGATCTCCCACCATGCTGACGACGATGCCGAGAACGAGAAGAAGACCGACGATGCTCACGACGGTGGCGATGTCGTCCCGATCGGATTTTTTGAGGATCTGGCAAATCACGGTGACGATGATGCCGACGGCGGCGATTTTGAAAAGTATCGAAATATCCATAATCTATACGATGAGTACGAGGATCATCAATCCGAACAGAAATCCGAGTTTCAGATACAGATCCCCGTATCGCCTGCATTCGTCGGCGCTCTTTTTCCGATATTCGCCGAGCGTCCCCTTCACGGAGGTGAAATAGGCGCTCTGCGACGCGCTGTCCCCTTTGCCGACCATGAGAAAATAGTCTTTCACGAACCCCGTTTCGTCCGCCGTCAGGAAGGAAAAAACCGGAAGCGGACCGGCGTCTTCCTCCCCCAGAGAATCGAGAAAAGAGGAAAGAAGAATTTCGAAATCTCCCTTGTATTCGTATCTGCCCGCGAATTCTTCCACCGGGCGGCGGTAATAGGCGATTTCGCTTAAAAAGCGCTCGTTGAATTCGTTCATCTGTGCGAAAAAATTTTTGCGGCGGCGGTATTTCTTCGCGAATACATATCCGCAAAAACTCGTAAAACAGACGATCGCCGCGCCGAGAATAAATTTGATCATGGCCCTTTCACCGCAGTTTCCGCCCCCGTTCGTCGTAAATGCCCGAAAGTTTTCCGACCGACCGGACGTCCAACAGAGCATACCTTTCAAAAAGTCCGACGAAGGGCGGCCGCAATTCCTCCATCCCGCCGAAATGCGCGGAGGCGATGACTTTCACGCCGCCGTCGATCGCCCGCCGGACGGCGGCGCAATCCGCGTCGGACAGCTCGTCCGTGATCATGACGTCCGGCCGCATCGCGCGGATTCCCGCTTCAAACGCGGTCGCCTTGTCCGCGAACAGCAAAACGTCGCTCGTATCTCCCGTGTCCCCCGCGGATATTTCTCCGCGTTCGTCGCAGACGAGAATGTTTTTTTCCGTCTCCCGGCTGAGACGGCGGCTCAGATCCCGCAAAATCGTCGTCTTGCCGATGCCCGGCGGAGACATGACGAGGACGCTGCGCAGACCGCCTTGCAGGCATTCGTCGTAAATTTCGTCGCCGCAGCCCTCTATTTCGTGCGGGACCCGGATGCAGAGGGAGGTAAAATCCCGCATGGCGAGCGGCTTTCCCTTTTCGGACACATATTGCCCCGCGAGCCCTATCCGCTCCCCGCAGTCCGCGGTCAGAAAGCCCTGCCGGAGCTGCTCTTCCACCGAATAGACGGAAAATTTTCCGGCGGAAAACACGACGTCGCCGATCTCGGCAAGGGACACGGTGAGCGCGGAGGAGGACTTGTCCGTCACGCCGTATTCGCCCAGATACCGGTATTTCCCCTCGTAATTGATACGGACGGGCTTTCCCGCGCGCAGGCGGATCTCATATACCTTGCGGGCGTTCAGGCGCCTGAGCGCCTCCCGGATTCTGTTCGGAAGAAATCCCAGCATTTGTATCATTATATGCCCGTGCTTGTCCGAATAGAACTTCCGCGCAAAATCTTTTTCGTTGTTTTTTCCCTTCAATACCTTTTGACGGATTGATGTAGGGATTTCGTTTTACGCCATTGAAAGCCGACCTTCTTATCCCCTCCGTCTCGCTCCGCTCGACACCTCCCCTTACATTTTGTTTCGTACCATTTTTTCGCGGAAAAATGGTACGAGAATCTGCAGAAAAGATTTAACGGAGAGACAACCGCGTGCGCGCGGAGCGCTGCTCCGCTATATCGCGCCTCCCTCTTTGCCCCGTTGGGGCAAAGTTCCCTTCCTTTCCTGCTCATGCTCCGCATTTCGTAAGGGCAAAAAGAGCATAACAAGTGATACCCTTTTTGCAGATTTATCTCAGCGTTTCAAATTTGCACTATCGAAAGCCGACCTTCTTATCCCCTCCGTCTCGCTCCGCTCGACACCTCCCCTTACCATAAGGGGAGGCTCTATATTTGGCTCCCTTGTGCAAAGGGAGCTGGCATGCGGAGCATGACTGAGGGATTGTCCGCTCGGTTTTCAATCCGCTCCCGCAAGCCCGCAAGATACAAAAAAGACGCCCTCCCGCAAGGGAAAGCGTCTTTCAGAGGAAATGCAGTCAAAATTACATTACTTGGTATAATCTTCGAGAAGCCGGGTGCTTTCTTCCACGAAAGCGGACAGCTCGTCCGGCGTGAGCTTTTTGTAGGAGAGCATCGCCAGATAATAGATCTGATTGACGATGACCTTCTGTTTTTCCTCCGGCTGGGAGAGGATTCCCGCCACGATCGGATTGGACAGATTGAGCACGAGCGTCGCGTTCTTCATGACGTCCGATTCGTCCATGCCGTAGAAGGTATTCATTTCGGACATCCGGCGCATGAATTCTTCGACGTTCACGACGGCGGGCAATTTGTCGCTCTTGAACTTTTCCGCCTTCACCGCGATGTCCTTATTGACGAGTTCCTTTTTGAAGAGGTCGATAAGGTCTTTGTGATCGTCCGCCTTGACCTCTTCATCGCTCTTCAAAGCGCCGTCCACGTCCGCGTCGATGCGCACGAAACGGCAGCGGCGGGGATTTTTATACTCCACGAAACTGATGAAGTGCGGATCGATGAAGGCGTCGCAGACGATCGCGTCCAGCCCCGCCTCCTTGAACATCCTGATATACTGCGCCTGCTGCGCTTCGTCGGAGACGTAATAGACGGCTTTGGGCTGTACCCCCTTTCCGGCGTCTTCGTCGCTCACCTCTTCGCCGAAACAGTCGGACAGCGGCTTGTATTCGCCCGCCAGATTGCGGAAGATGACGATGTCCTTTACCTTGTCGTAAAATTCTTCGTCCTTGATGCAGCCGAATTTGATGAACGTCGAAATATCCTTCCAGCATTCTTCGTATTTCGTTCTGTCGTTTTTGAAGAGGGCGTTCAGCTTGTCGGCGACCTTCTTGGTGATGTGCTTGGATATCTTCTGCACCTGCCTGTCGTTCTGCAAGAAACTGCGCGAGACGTTCAAGGGGATGTCCGGGCAGTCGATGACGCCGTTCAGGAGCATCAGGAATTCGGGAATGACTTCCTTGATGTTGTCCGCGATGAATACCTGATTGCAATACAGCTTGACCTGTCCCTTTTCCAGCTGCACCTGCTGTTTCTTCACCTTCGGAAAATACAGAATGCCTTTTAGGCGGAAGGGATAATCCATGTTCAGATGAATCCAGAACAGCGGCTCGTTGTAGTCCATGAAGGTATCGCGGTAGAAATCCTTATATTCCTCCTCCGTGCAGTCCTTCGGATCTTTGAGATAAAGGGGCGACGTGTTGTTGATCGGCTTGTCTTCAACCTTCGTCTCCTTCTTGTTCTCCTCTTTGCCTTCCCCTTCCGCGGCGTCCTTCGCCTCTTCTTCCGCGGCTTTTTCCTCAGCGATCCCCTTCGGATTCTTCGGGTTCAGATAGATGTTATAGGGCATGAACGAGCAGTATTTGCGCAGAAGCTCGCGGATGCGGTATTCTTTGAGGAACTCCTCCTCTCCCTCCGCGAGGTGCATGACGATCTTCGTGCCGCGGTCGGACTTGTCCGTTTCCGATATGGTATAGGTGGAATTGCCGTCCGATTCCCAATGCACGGCGGGTTCGTCCTTATAGCTCTTCGTGAAGATTTCCACGTCGGAAGAGACCATGTACGCCGAATAGAATCCCAGACCGAAATGGCCGATGATCCCGTCCCCCGACGCATTTTCATATTTCTGCAAGAAGTCCTCCGCGCCCGAAAAAGCGATCTGCGTGATGTATTTCTCCACCTCTTCGGCGGTCATGCCCAGACCGTTGTCCTCCACCGTCAGCGTCTTTGCCTTTTCGTCGGTATAGACGTTGATCCGGTATTCTTCTCCCGGCGCCATGGACGCTTCCCCCATATCGACGAGCTTTTTGAACTTGGTGATGGCGTCCACGCCGTTGGCGACGATTTCGCGCAGGAAAATATCCTTGTCCGAATACAGCCATTTCTTGATGATCGGCATCATGTTTTCGCTGGAAATTTTTATGTTGCCCTGTTTTTCTTCCATCATGTTTGTATTGACTCCTTCTGTTGACCAAATTTTCAACAGTTATATATAAACGAAAAAGCCCGCTTTTAATCGGTAAAAGCGGACTTTTTGTATCTGATCTGACCTTTTTGCTGTTCTCAGGAGTTTTTGAGCATCTCGGCGATGGAAGCGCCGCCGACGCCGTCTTCGTTCCATTCGGTGTACTCGTCTTCGGGTCTGTCCTTGCCCGCTCTGCGCGTGCGGACTTTGCCCTCTTCGCCCTCTCCTCTCGGCGCCCTGCGGCTGCCGACGTTTTCGGGCTTGGGTTCCAGCGCTTTGATGGAAAGATTCATCTTCTTTTCCGCGCAGTCGAGACGAAGGATTTTCGCGTCGATCTCTTCGCCGATGCTCAGCGCGGTCGTCGGATTTTCGAGATATTCGTGGGAGATCTGGGAAACGTGAACGAGCCCGTCGATTCCCTTTTCCACTTCGACGAAAGCGCCGAAGGGAACGATGCGGACGACCTTGCCGTGAATGACGTCGCCTTCCGCATATTTCTCCGCCGCAAGATCCCAAGGCTGAGGCTGAAGCTGTTTGTAGCCGATGGAGACCTTCTTGTTCTCCTCGTCCACTTTCAGCACCTTGAACTGGTACTTCTTGCCGATTTCAAGCACGTCGGTAACCGCTTTCACCCCCGTCCAGGAGAGGTCGGAAATGTGCGCGAGGCAGTCAAAACCGTTCACGGAGACGAACGCGCCGAAGCCGGTGACCCTTTCCACCTTGCCTTCGACGATGTCGCCGACGTGAATGTTCGCGAAGAACTCCGCTTCTTTCGCCGCTTTGGCGGCTTCTCTGGCGGCTTTTTCCTCTTCGATGATGACGCGCTGCGAAGCGATGATCTCGGGCACTCTGCGATCGCGCTTGATCTCGATCTTTCTGAGCCGGAGCTTTTTGCCGACGTACTTCTCCAGCTCCTTGACGTAGCCCGACCGGATTTCCCGCGCGGGGACAAACACCGTATAGGAACCGAGCTCGCCCGTCAGACCGCCCTTATTGTATCCCGTGCAGACGATCGAAAATTCCTTGCCCTCTTCGATGTCGGCAATCATGGCTTCCTCTTCCTTGACCTTCTTGATCATCTTCTGAGAGAGCTTGACGGGATTCACGGACATCACCATAAGTTCGATCTCTTCGCCGACCTTGGACGCATAGTCTTCCTTGTTGTAGACTTCGCAGTCCACTTCGTCCTTGTCGAGCAGCACTTCCTTTTTGGTGTTGGGAAGGAGCACGGCAATTCCGGCGTCGTCCGCGACGGAGATCGTGGCAGTGATCAGCTGACCTTTCTTGAACTTCGGCTGACTGTCCATGTTCGCAACGACTTCTTCCATCGTCGCTTGATTGTCAACGCTTGCGGCGGGCTGTTCGGCAGCCGGCGCGGGGTTGTCAATGTTCGCAACGTCCTGTTCCATCGTCGCTTTCGCTTCTGTTTCCATTTCCATTTTTAAGAGAACCTCCTGAGTTTGCGCGTCAGGGGTGCTTGCACCCGTGACGATACCTACCTTTCCGAATCCTTTGAGCGCCGCGTAATCGAGATCGTCCGAATTGCGCATGCGGAAAACGTGTTTACAGTACTTTTTGCATATCTCGTAAAGTTTTCCCGTATTGCTGCTGTTCAGACCGCCGATGACCAACATCGCGTCGCACTGCCGTGCGAGTTTCTCCGCTTCGTTCTGGCGTCCTATAGTAGTATAGCAAATTGTTTGGAAAACTTCAACTGTTTTTCCACGTCTATCTTTAATAATTTTAATAATTTTTTCAAATTTTTCGCGGGAATAGGTCGTTTGGGCGACCACACAGCACTTTTTTTCGGGCAAAACGGAAAAATCGTCCTCTTCGGAGGAAAAAATACAGGCGCTGTTTTCGCACCAGCCGTTCAGCCCGACCACTTCGGGATGCGTCCTCTCCCCCACGATGACGATCGCGTTCCCGGCTTCGTGCTGTTCCTTTACGATCTTCTGCGTCCGGCGGACGAATTCGCAGGTGCAGTCCACCACTTTGATCCCGCGCGCGGCGCATTCGTCGTACACCGCTTTTCCGGCGCCGTGCGAACGGATGATGAGGGTCGCGCCGTCGGGCACTTCCGAAAGGCTTTCCGCCGTGACGATCCCGCGCTTCGTGATGGCGTCAACCACCTCTTTGTTGTGGATGATCTCGCCGAAAATATATGTGTTCTCCGGATCGACGGAAAACGCCGTATCCACCGCCTTTTTTACGCCGCGGCAAAATCCGCCGCTCTTTGCCACCAGAACTTCCACGCCCGTTATTTCCCCTTCTTTCCCGCCTTTTTCGCGGCGAGAAACTGTCTGTGTTCCTCCCTGAGGGAAACGAGTTTTTCCCGGAGTTTGTCGTCCGCCTCCTTTATATCCTCCTCCGTCAGCTTCCTGTCGTAATATTCCGAAAGTTCGAACGGCTCGCCGATCAGGATATGATTGAGCCGGAAAGGCCTGGGCTTTTTGTAGATCATCATGGGCACGACGGGCGCTTTCGCCTTGATCGCCATCACGGCGGCGCCCCCCTTGAAGGGAAGCATCTCCTCCGTACCCGTCTTGTTGCGCGTCCCTTCGGGGAAGAGGGAGATTTTCTCCCCGTTGCGCAGGCATTTGAGGGAATCCATCACGGCGCGCACGTCCGATCCGTCCCGATTGACTTCGATGACTTTGAGCCTCTTGCAGAAACCCTTCATGAACCAGTTGGTCGTCACCGACTTCTTGGATACGAAATGAATGCCTTCGGAGGTGGTGGCGGCGGGATAGATGACGTCCCAGATGCGGTAGTGATTGCACACGTACACGCACGCGCCGTCCTTCACCTTCCTGTTTCCGTAAAAGCGGAAAGGCAGGCAGAGCCAGAACACGGGAATGACGATCGCGCGCAGAAAATTCAGCAGCGGCATCACGTGCCTGCCCTTTTTATCGGCGGCGACGGTGATCGTCCGCGCCTTTGCCTTTGCCGCTTTTTTGTCGCTCTGTTCCGCTTTTTTCTCTTCCATATCCTTTCCTCTCCCGTCCGTTTTTTTATTTTTCTGTTGACCGGTCAGATTTTCGACTGGATCAGCGATTTGACCTTCGCCACGACCTCTTCTATATCCATGTCCGACGTGTCGACGATGACGGCGTCCTCCGCCCTTTTCAGGGGGGAAAATTCCCGTTCGGAGTCCTGTTTGTCCCGTTTTTCGATCTCTTCTTTCAGCCTTTCGAAATCGACGTTCTGCCCCTTTTCCGCCAGCTCTTTCTGCCGGCGCAGGGCGCGCACGCCGCTGTCGGCGGTCAGGAAAAATTTGAACCTGGCGTCCGGGAGCACGGCGGAGCCGATGTCCCGCCCGTCGAGCACGCAGGAAGTGCCCGCAGCGATCTTCCGCTGCATCTCCACCATCTTCTTCCGCACGGCGGGATGGGCGGAAATGTCCGACGCCGCCAGAGAGACTTCGTTCTTGCGGATCTCCTCCGAGACGTCCTCTCCGTCCAGCACCGTATGCTGCCTGCCCCCTTCATAGCGGATTTCCAGCCCGAGCGTGTTCAGCATCTTCTCTACCTCTTCCGCGTCCCCGGGATCTATCCCGCGGCGAAGAGCCGCCAGCGCGCAGGCGCGGTACATCGCGCCCGTATCGAGATGGAGGATGTGATAGTCGTCGGCTATCCGCTTTGCCACCGTGCTTTTCCCGCTCCCCGCGGGGCCGTCCAGCGCGATGTTGTAAATTTCAGAAATATCCTTTCGCAAGGCCTTTGCACCTCTCAGATAGACGTGGACGGCGCCGCCCGCCCGTTCGGTAAAGAGCATGACGCGGATACAGCGGGGAAGTCCCCCGTCTATATCCGGCTCGACGCAGGCGAACAGCGGCGCGAAATCGTATCCGCTCTCCCTCGCCGCCTTGGCGGGATGTCTGGAATGCAGATCGGAAGTCAGCGAAAAGAGAAAGCCTTTCACCTCCTCCCTTTTCAGGGCGTTGCGCGCGAAGATTTCGTCCAGAAGCTCTTTGACCGCGCCCGCAATTTCTTCTCCGCTGTCCCGTTCCGCCGTCGTGGCGCCGCGAATAATCGTCATCCGATGTCCTCTCCCGTCATACTCCGAAATTTTTCCGCCGTATTTTCCGGGCCCCGCACACAGGCGGAACATCCGTAATCATACACTTCATTATACACACAAACCGGCGGTTCCGTCAAGCGATTTCCGACGGCATTTTGCACGGGTTCCGCTTTATTTTATGCCGCTGCCCGCCGCGTATCCCGTCGCGAAGGCGATCTGCAGATTGAATCCGCCCGTAAACGCATCCGCATCCAGCACTTCGCCGCAAAAATACAGCCCCTTTACCCTTTTCGACTCCATCGTTTTGGGATTGATCTCCGACAGACTGACGCCCCCCGACGTCACCACCGCTTCCGAAAAGCCCCGCAATCCCTTTACCCGCATGGGAAATCCTTTCAGGGCGCCGAGCAGTTTCCGCCGCTCTTCCCTCGTGACCGAATGCACGCTCTTCATCCCGTCCGACCCGCCCGCGGCAAGCACCGCCGGAATGAGTTTTCCGGGCAGCAGATCGGCGAGCGCGTTGCAAAGCCGCTTGTTCTTGTACTTTTCGAAATCGCGCAGGATCCGCCTGTCCAGCGTCTCTTCGCCGAGCGCGGGCTTGAAATCCAGCCGCAGCGACAGCTCCCGCGCGGGAATCCGGTTGATGAGAGAAGAAAGGGTCAGCGCCAGCGGTCCGGAGATGCCGAAATGGGTGAAGAGCAGTTCTCCGAATCCTTCGTAGACGGACTTATCCCCCCGCTTTGCGCTCAGAGCGACGTTTTTCAGCGTCAGCCCCTGCAAGTCTTTATAGAAATCCCCTTCGAGTTCGACGCCGCACAGCGCCGGCACCCGATCGACGAGAGAATGCCCGGCTTCCGCCGCAAAGCGATAGCCGTCCCCCGTGGAGCCGGTGGAGGGATAACTCAATCCGCCCGTACACACAATCGCCGCGTCGCAGTCATAAGTTTCTTTATCCGTCACCACACCGACTATGTGAGGCATAGTAATTATGTCTGACATAGGACATTGCTGAGAGAGCCGGAGAACGGTCTCGTTGAGGTGAATGCGGACGCCCGCCTCCCGACAGGCTTTTTCCAGCGTTTTAGTGACGTCGCTGGCGTGATCGGAGGAGGGAAAGACGCGGTTTCCCCTCTCCGTTTTCAGAGAGAGCCCCCGTTCGGAAAAAAAGCGCATGGTCTCGCGGGGCGGAAAGGCATAGATCGCACCGCGGAGGAATTTCCCCCCGCGGACGACGTTTTCGAAAAAGGAGTCGGGCGTCGTGTCGTTGGTCAGATTGCACCGTCCCTTTCCCGTGATATAGATCTTTTTGCCGAGTTTTTCGTTTTTTTCGAGCAGGAGCACATCGTTTCCGTTTTTCGCGGCGGCATACGCCGCCATCAATCCGGACGCCCCGCCCCCGATCACGCACACTCTTTTCATACCGCCTCCGCACCCGTGCCCGTCTCCCTTTTCTTTTCAGGAGCCGTAAGAAATTCCGGCGCGTTCTGCGCCGGAATTGTCGGAAAATTCATCGATTGTCCGTTCAGACGGGATAGACTTCGCCCTTTGCCAGATCTCTGTCTACGCCCTTTTTCTGCGCCTCTCTCCACTTGAAGAAGTTTTCGGCGACCTGTTCGAACACCGCATAGGAAAGCACGTCCTCCTCTTTCTCGTAATAGCCGAGATCGATGAGTTTCTGCTTGGTCTCTTCGTATTCGGGCTTGAGGTCGTCGGCGGGGCGGTAATCGATCCGCTTGGCGTCGCCGAGCACCTTTTTCGCCACTTCTTCGTTCACGGGCATGGGCAGCTTGCCGTATTTGCCGGCAAACAGATCCTTGGTCTCCTTGGTGACCATCTTATACCGCTCGCCCATGATGACGTTGAGCACCGCCTGCGTGCCGACGATCTGCGAAGAAGGGGTCACGAGAGGCGGATAGCCGCAGTCCTTACGGACGTTGGGCACTTCGGCGAGGCACTCCATGAGCTTGTTTTCCTTGCCCGCTTTTTTCAGCTGGCTGATGAGGTTGGAGAGCATGCCGCCGGGCACCTGGTAAATGAGGGTGTTGACGTCGATTCCCTTGACCTTTTCGGTGAGAATGCCGTCGTCTTTCAGCCTCTTTTCCACCTTCTTGAAGTGTTCGACGAGGGGCAGCAGCTTCTCGATCCTGATGCCCGTGTCGTATCCCGTCCCGTTGAGGGTGGCGACGAGAGGCTCGGTCGCGGGCTGCGACGTGCCGTTGCCGAGGGGCGAAAGCGCCGTATCCACGATGTCCACGCCGCCGAGGATCGCCATGAGATAGTCCATGTCCCCCGTGCCCGTCGTGTTGTGGGTGTGCAGGTGGAGTTTGGTCTCGGGGCGAAGCGCCTCTTTGAGCGCTTTGACGAGTTCGTAGGTCTCAAACGGCAGCAGCAGATTTGCCATGTCTTTGAGGCAGATATTGTCCGCGCCCATGTCCTCCAGCTGTTTGCCCAGGTGCACGAAATATTCCTTGGTGTAGACGGGGCCGGTCGTATAGCAGATGGTCGCTTCGCAGACGCCGCCGTACTTCTTGATCGCCTTCATCGACGTTTCGAGATTTCTCGGATCGTTGAGCGCGTCGAACACGCGGACGACGCCCACGCCGTTCTCGATGGACTTCTCGACGAATTTCTCCACGAGATCGTCCGCATAATGGCGATAGCCCAACAGGTTCTGCCCGCGCAAGAGCATCTGGATGGGCGTCTTTTTCAGGTGCGCTTTCAGGGTGCGCAGCCTCTCCCAGGGATCTTCGTTGAGATAGCGGAGACAGGAATCGAACGTCGCGCCCCCCCACGCTTCAAGGGAATAATAGCCGATGTCGTCCAGCTGTTCGAGTACGGGGAGCATCTCGTCGAGACGCATTCTCGTCGCCGCCTGCGACTGGTGCGCGTCGCGCAGAATGGTCTCCGTGATCATGATTTTCTTGTTTTGCGTCTTTATTTCCATAGTTGTATTTACCTCTCGATTTTTATCCCCGCGGCAATTTTCAGAACAGGGAAATCAGGAATCCTGCCGCGATCGCCGAGCCGATGACGCCCGCCACGTTGGGTCCCATCGCGTGCATCAGCAAATGGTTGTTGGGATCGGTCTCCCGCCCGACGTCTTCGGAAACGCGCGCCGCCATGGGCACCGCCGAAACGCCCGCGCTGCCGATAAGCGGATTGATCTGCCCGTGGGACAGCTTGCACATAAGGCGGCCGATCAGAAGCCCTCCCACCGTGCCGAACCCGAAGGCGAACACGCCGAGGAAAATGATTATAATGGTATTGAGGGTGAGGAACACTTCGCCGTACGCCTTGCAGCCCACAGCCACACCGAGAAAAATGGTGATCGTATTCATCAGCCCGTTCTGCGCCTGGGAAGAAAGGCGTTCGGTCGCACCCGATTCGCGGAGCAGGTTGCCGAGCATGAGCATGCCGAGCAGGGGCACGGCGTCGGGGAGCAGAAGCCCCACGACCAGCGTGACCACGATCGGGAACACGATCTTTTCCAGCTTGCTGACCTTGCGGAGCTGCTTCATGCGGATCGCCCTTTCCTTCTTGGGGACGATCCAGCGCATCAACGGCTTCTGGATCATGGGAATGAGCGCCATGTACGAATACGCCGCGATCGCGATTGCCGAAAGCAGATCGTCGGGCGTGAACTGCGACATGAACTGCGTCGTGTAAATCGCCGTGGGGCCGTCCGCGCCGCCGATGATCGCGATCGAGCAAGCCGCCGCGAGATCGAAGCCGCACACCGACGCGAAAATGAGCGCCAGGAAAATGCCCAGCTGCGCCCCCGCGCCCATGAACATGCTCTTGGGGTTGGCGATCAGGGGGCCGAAATCGGTCATCGCGCCGATGCCCAGGAAGATGAGAGGCGGATAGATGACGTTTTCCACCCCGTAGAAGAGATACCACAAAAGTCCGCGGGATTCGGGAAGGACGTTGTCATAGGTGTGTTCCACCCCTTCCGCGTATCTGCCCCAAAGGATATTATAAGCCCCCGGCAGGTTGATGAGGAACATGCCGAACGCGATGGGCAAGAGGAGCAGCGGCTCGAACTTTCTGACGATCGCGAGATAAAACAACACGAAGGAGATGAGGAGCATGACATAATTCTGCCACGTTCCCGCGTTCAGCCCCGACGACTCCCACAGCCCCTTCAGCATCTCTCCGATGCTGACGAGTAAATTCTGCATCATGGATACCGCTCCTTTTCCGATCAGGAGATCACGCAGAGGACGGTGTCGGATTCGACATTGGCGCCCTTATCCACGCAGAAAGAAACCGTACCGTCGCAGGGCGCGGTGATGTCGTTGTCCATCTTCATGGCTTCGAGAACGAGTACGGGCTGATCCTTTTTGACCGCCGCGCCTTCCGCCACGAGCAATTCCTTGATGAGCCCGGGGAAGGGAGACAGCACTTTCTCGCCGTTCGCAGGCGTCGCCTTGGGCGCCGCAGGAGCCGCAACGGGTGCGGGTGCGGGTGCGGGCTGAGCCGCAGGTGCGGGAGCCGCCTGGGGCGCTGCGGGAACCGCAGCGGGAGCGGGCATGGAAACGGGCTGAACGGGCGCGGAGGCGACCGCCCCCACTTCTTCGACGGCTACCTGATAACTTTTTCCGTTGACAGTGATGACAAAATTGCGCATGATGATTTCTCCTTAAATTTTCCTGATTCTTTTCACCGTAAAACCGCAGCCCGGTTTTTCCTTGGCGTAATACGCCATGATCGCGGCGGTGATGACCGCGACCGTCTCTTCCGACAGCGCTTCCGCGTCGGCGGCATATGCCGCTGCCGGCTGCGTCTGCGCCTCCTTTCCGGCGGCAACCGCGGAAGAAGCATGCTTTTCCGCCGGCTTCCCGGACAGCTTATGCGCGACGGAGCCGATAATCCAGATCACAAACACCAGAAAGGCGATCCCGATAAAGACGACGATAAATCCCAACAGCGCGTACAGCGCCACCGTTCCGATTCCGGGATCCTGGTATCCCTCGGGGAGGGAAGTCGTATCCGCTAAAAGATTCCACATACTGCCACCGCCTTATTTGGAGAGCATCTGCAAGGATGCGATGAGGTACTGACGGACGTACTGCGGTTCGATCACGGCGTCGATATAGCCGTCCTTTGCCGCGTTGATGGGATCGGAATTTTCGTCTGCGTATCTCTGTTCGAGCTTTTCGCCCCCTTCTTTTCCCTTGCCGAGTTCCACGACGGCGCCCTGCGCGCTGTCGAAAAGGGCGATCTTCGCCGTGGCAAAGGCGCAGGTATAGTCAAAGCCCGCCGACTTCGCCGCGAACAGCGAATATCCCAGACCGACCGCCTTTCCGTACACGACGGCGATCTTCGCCGTATCGATGGTGTCGAGCATATCGAGATATTCCGCCGCTTCCTTCATGACCCGGCTGTCGTTTGCCGCCATCGTCGGCTCGATGCCCCTGACATTGGCGAACACGACGAAGGGAAGCTGCCGGCAGCAGGCGAGTTCCGCAAAATCCTTGATCTTCGCGAACTTTCCCGCCGTGAGCTCCACGCCCTCTTCGCTGCCGGCGAACACGACCGCCGCCACGGAAATGCCGCCGATCCGGCCGAGGATCGTCTTTACGTCCCCTTCATATCCCGCGCCGATCTCTACGGCGCTCTCGAACGCGGCCAGGATGTTTTCCGCCGTCGCCCTTTCGTTGAGGGCGGGAATGGCTGCGTTCAGCCCCCCTTCCGGCATGTCCGTCTCGGAGATATTGACGAGAGAGGCAATCGCCGCGATCTTTTCCCGCACTTCGGAAAGTCCGCCGACCGTAAAGCTCGGAAGTCCGCTGTTTTTCAGGGCTTCCGCCCCGCCGACTTCTTCCTTGGACAGATTTTTGCCCGCCTTCGCGGAGAGGACGAAGGGACTGTTGATGGCGAGAACGCTCTTCTTTTCGATGAAGAAGGAGAAGTCCGCGATCGCCGCGAGCATCGCCGCCGAACCGTACACTTCGCCGTTCACGACGGCAAACTGGGGAACCACCCCTTTGAGCTGGGTGCTGCGGCGGAGGAGCTTGCCCAATCCTTCGAGAACGGGGATCCCTTCGCCCACCTGAACGCCGTGCGTGCTAAGCAGATAGATGACGGGCGTCAGATTCTTTTCCGCTTCGTCCAGGCACTTGGCGATCTTGTCGCAATTCGCCTTGGAAACGCCGCCGGAAAGCACTTTGAAATTCTGCGCCACGATATAATACGGGTAGCCGTCCACCGTCGCGAAGCCGGTCACGACCCCTTCGCCTTCGGCGTCCTCCCCGTAAAACTCGTTCCGGGAAAAGCTGAATGCGGAAAGCTCCACAAAGCTGTCTTCATCGACAAGGGAGGCGATGTCTCCCCGTATTTCTTTGCCGGCTTCCTCGATTTTCGCCTTTCTTTCTTGCAGCAATCTGATTTTGTCCATAATGTTTCCTCCAAGAAATATCGGTGTAAAAAACTCGGTCGTCTGATTTTTTTGCCAAATTTCTACAAATACCATTATACTACAAATCTTAAAAAAGTCAACCCCTATCTGCCAAATTTCTTTCGGATTTTTTCAACTATTTTGCACAAAAAACGGCAAAACGATTTCGGGAAACTTTCCCATTCGTTTTGCCGATTTTACACCGCGCCGTATTTTGAAAAACCTATCGTTCAGTTCCGTCGTCCTCTTCCTTTTTCTCTTCGCCTTTTTCCTCCCGTTTGCGGGAACGCCCCTTCCGGAACTTTTTGGAAAACCAGGCGCTGACAGCGTCCATGCGCTTGTAAAGAAGGACGAACGCCGCGATGACGAGCGCAAACAGGACGATCCAGATCAGAATCCCCCACCAGGTATTGAAGGGAATGAAATTGAGGGAATAACAAGTCCCCGCGATGCCGAGCGCCCGGGCGATCACGGTCATGGCGACAAAATACTGCCAGGACATGGACGAGAGCCCCGCAATGAAACAGAGGATGTCGTCCGGGAAAAGGGGCAGGACGAACATCGCCGTCAGGATGAAATTGTCCTTCCCCTTCATCTTTTTCAGCCATTTGTCCAGATCTTCTTTTCCCACGATCCAGGCGACCGCTTTGTACCCCACTTTCCTGCCGATGAGAAAGGCGGTGATCGATCCGAGAATGACACCCACGAGACTGCACAAAAACGCCTTCGTGGGTCCGAACAGCGCCACGCCCGCCGCCGTACTGACAAATCCGGGAATGGGCAGAATCACCACCTGCAGATATTGCAGGACGATATACAGAAGAGGCATCCAGATCCCCGCCCGTTCGAGATACTCCGCATACAGCTCGGGATCGCGGAAAATTTCCAGGAACCCCGTCTTTTGCAATACGAACAACAGCACGAGAAAAAACAGCACCAGGACAAAGCCGCTGATAAAAATTTTGAAGGCGGTCTGTTTCCCCCGGGCAGCCAAGACGATCGCGACGGCGCAGCAGACGGCCGTAAAAGCGCAGGCGACCACGATGAGCGCCCCCGTATGCCGGGCGATAAATCCCGTCTTGAAATATTTCAGACATAATACTTCGAAAACGACGCAGGCGGCTGCCAGAGCGATGACGGCAAGTATGCCGAAAATCGTACTCTTTCTGCCGAAAGCCGTATCCGGATTTTTTTTCTGTTCTCCCATCCCGTTCTCCCTGTCTCTTTTTGAAGGCGTCCTCTTCCGAATATTATATTATAGCGCCTGTATGACGGAAATATAATAAACGGGTTAAAAATCCGAGCATTTCAATTCGTTTCGCTGCCGGAAACCTCCGCGCTCTCCCCTTCTTCGGCCTGTTCCGGAAGGGAATCCCGAAGGGAAGAAATCGCCTGTCGCGCAAGTTCGTCGCAGCGGTTGTTCAGATCGTCGTCCGCATGCCCCGCCACCTTGTGAAAGGTCACTTCGTGCACTCTCGTCAGTTCGTATAACCGTTCCCATAAATCGACGTTTAAGACGGCTTTGCCGTCCGCCTTTTTCCAGCCGTTCTTCTTCCAGCCGTAAATCCACCTGTTCGCGAACGCGTTGACCGTGTACGCCGAATCGCTGTAAACGTCCACCGCACAGGGATATTTCAGTTTCTGCAATCCCTCGATCACCGCCCGCACCTCCATGCGGTTGTTGGTCGTGGACAGTTCCCCGCCGCTGTATTCCCGGCGCACGTCTTTGTAGATGAGGATGCCCGCGTACCCGCCGATCCCGGGATTTCCCGAACAGGCGCCGTCCGTGTACAGTATGATCTGTTTTTTCATGTCCTTCCTTTGCGTCGGCGGGAAATTTTTTTCGCAAAAATCGGGAAAACCCTCATAATACCGCCGAAAAATATTTGACAAAAAGTTTTTTTTATTATATAATAACTTCTGCTTATAGGGGAGTGGCTCAACGGTAGAGTAGCGGTCTCCAAAACCGTAGGTTGCGTGTTCGAATCGCGTCTCCCCTGCCAAAACCGATTGCGTAAAAGCAATCGGTTCTTTTATTTTTCCTTAGGTTTCCTTAGGTTGCATGTGACGCGATTGCCTTGCAATCGCTATTCCGTTCCTTACGACTCACTGTCTCCCCTGCCAAACGACTGCCTGAAAAGATTATCTTTTCCTTTTTTCCGACGAAGTCTTTCGTCAGATTACGCCATTGCGGTTTTATCCCTTACAAACCGCCTTATCTCAGTCAAATCCGCTGTTTTGCAGTTCCCGTTCCGTTCTTTACGGTTTCAGTTCAATGCAGAAATCCGAGCGAGCGACTTATAGTCATATTTTAACGCAACAGAAAAGAAATGTCAAATGAATTACCCTTATTCCACCAAAAGAACAACAGGCAAAATGCCCGCCGCAAACCGACGTTGCGGCAGGCATTTCTCTTTTTGCCCCTCTCAGAATTCGCAGTGCATCGGATAAGTCAGATAGCGGATCTCGTCGAGTTCGTCCGCCGTGACGTAGCCGGAAGGCGCCCGCAGCAGAGAGGGTATCCGATTGACGATCGTCGCGCAGGTATGCTCCACCGTCGCCGGCTTATCCGCGCGGAAAGCAGCGTTCGGTTCCCCTTTGATCTCCCAATCGCAAAGGTCGCCGTCGTCCGGCCCGTATACCTTGCCGATCGTCTCCTCTTCGACCGCAATCCCCTGCATCGTCTCAATCGTGACGACCGCGGACATGCCGATGCATCTGCCCGCCTTGATCTTCTTGCCGAGCGTAGCGCTGTAAATGTCCTTATCTATGATATACGGGACGTTTTTCTGCGAAATAGACTTCACGGTCAGCCCCAGCTTGTTGCAGATCGCCTCCGCGGCGTTCCAGGCATAAGAGGGCACGATTTCCGTCGGGTGCGCGAGTTCCTTTTCGAATTCCTCTTTCGTCAGATCGCAGCCGTGCGCCTTGGCGAGCGCAAGCCCGTAATCCTCCACGTTATAGCTGTATGCACCCTTGATTTTTTCGATTTTATGACAGCCCGCCGCGACGAGCGCGACCATATTGATCCAGAAAATATCCTGCATCCCGCTGCCCGTGACGGTGCAGCCGTGTTCCTTGGCGAGCGCGTCCAGCTTATTGGTGAGCTTCGCCGCCGTCGTCCGGGGATAGATCGCCTCTTCGCAAGTCGTGATGACGTTGATCCCCCGCCGCACGCACTTTTCCACCTGTTCGTAAATGTCCCCCAAAAAGCTGAACAGGGTCACTACGGCGACGTCGGCGTCGCATTCGTCCAACACCTTGTCGGCGTCGTCGGAAATGCGCACTCCCGTCTTGATGCCGAGATCTGCAAAATCGCCCACGTCCATGCCCAAAACGTCCGGATTGATGTCGATCGCCCCGACGATTTCCGCGCCCTTTTCGTGCAGATAGCGCAAAATATATTTCGCCATCTTGCCGCATCCGTATTGTACCACTCTGATTCTTTGCATAATATTCCTCCTTGCACAATACAGTATGCCGCAAAACCGCCCTGCAATTCCGCATTTTGCGAATTTTTCTCCTCCGAAAAACTATGCCGCGCATAATAGTTATGCGCGGCATAGTAATTTGCTGTCCGGCGAAGTCATTCCCCTTTCATGGCGACGATATTTCCCGCTTTTCCGTCGAGAATTTCCGCGGACAGGCGGACGGATTCGCCGATCGCCCGCTCGATGTCGTCCGGCTGCACGCCGAGCGGATCGCAGCCGAGCGTGCTGTCTATAAACTGGTCGCTGCACTGCAATTTTACGAATTTCGGCAGATCAAGTCCCCCTTCGATCCCCCGTTTTTCCTGCTTCCGCTTCATCGCCCGGACGCCGACGGAGAACATCCAATCGGGCACGGTCAAAATCTTCTTGCGGGGACAGCCCATGTATTTATGGAAGATGCGGAGCATGTCCTTCCATTTCATGTTGAAATACCCCACGGGCCAGCACTTGCCCCCTTCCGTCCTTTCCAGCGCGCCCGCGATTGCCTCTCCCGCCTGGCGGACGGTGACCATGGCGGTGCCGCCCCTGCACCAGAACGCAACCGGCTTCATCTTCCGCAGCATTTCGACGAGAAACACCCAAACGGGTCTGCGCCCCGGCTGCGCCCCGAAAATATACGGCAATTCGAGCACGGAAACGGAAAAATTTTCGTCCGCAAAGGACATCGCCAGCCTTTCCTGCTCCATGCGGCTGCGGATATAGGGATGATTCTTTTCAAGTTCCAATTCCGGTCGGGTCTTGGCAAAATAGGAAAAATACGAGCCGCAGACCGCGGCGCGCTTTACGCCGCTCTCCTTCGCCAGCCGCAAAAGGCGTTTCAGCGGATCGATGTTGTATTTCCGATACAACTCGTAAACGGGCGGCCCGGCTTCCACCCGCTCGTCCACCCCCGCAGCAAACACGAATCCTTCGCACCCTTCGAAAGCGCGGCGGAAAAACTCGTCGGGCAGTTCGAGATAATTGCCGTATTCAATCTTCATCTCGGGCGGAATGACCGCTCCTTCGGGCAGAGGAGGCAGGGAAAGGGTCGAAACTTCGTGTCCCCGGGCAATGAGCTGAGACGCCGCCGCGCTGCCGAGCAGCCCCGTTCCGCCGATCATGAAAATTTTCATCTTGTTCCTCCCGTTATTCCGCTTCCAGCGTTTTGTACAGCGCCACGAGACTGCGCGCCGTCTCCCCGTAGCTTCTCGTCCCGCTCCCGATCCCGTTTGCTTTCAGGAAAAGGTCGTTGAAAAAGGCGGAGATCCGATCGATGGGGCCTTCGTATTTCGCATAATGCGCGCTCCCGTTTGCATACTCCCGCAATATTTCGGGCGCGAGACGGGCGCGCAGCTGAGCAGATTCCTCCCCGTCCAGATTGCCGAGCATGACGGACGCCGCGCGCATAAGGCCGCTGTAACGCAGATAGGCGTCCTCCGAACGGATGCACAGGACGTAAGAGACGATGTTCGCTTCGTTTTCCCGCGATACCCCCTTGGCGTGCGCCATTTCGTGCGCCATCGTGTTGGGAATTTCGTAAGAGGGAATATTTACGTTGACGTTCGCTTCGGCATAAAAGGGAAAATAAATGCCCGTAATGCCTAAATAGCTCATGGGGACGGACAGCACCACCCGCTTGGGGCGCACGTCATACGGGGCAAAATAACCGTCCGCATCGATCTTTGCAAATTCCGCGTTGATGAGGTCGGCGGTCTCCGAAAAGGAATGCGGGGAGACCACGTTCCCCTCTTCGTCCCGCTCCAACGCCTCCGCCGTCCGATTCAACGCCTCCACATAGTATTCTGCGGCGGCATAGACCTCCTCTTCCGTCACTTCCGTCTCCGTCAGCCCGAGCGCGGAAACGGCGGACGCCCGCTGATACAGGGGCGCGTACAGTGCGCCGTAGGCGATCAGGACGCAGAGCACCGCCACCCCCAAACGGTACACCGCCCGCCCGACGCAGGTAAAACGCCGACGGCAGAGGGTGACGATCAGCCATACGAACAGAGCGACGCCGCCGACGATGAGAAAGACCGCCGTCCATTCGTAAAAGGATACGGGCAGAAGTCCGGTCAGAAATCCGATGATGCGGCCGGCGCCGCGGGTGAGCCCGCGCGCGAAAAAGTATTCGGCGACCTCCGGAATCTTTCCGAGCAGAAACAGCGCGACGGCTGCCGCCGCGAGAATGCAAACCCGCAAAATGCGGGTTATCAGAATTTTTTTCTTCGCTTTATCCATGTTTTTTCGACTCGTGTCTCCTTTCGGAAAGAGGCACGTATTCCGCGGTCTTCTTCACCCCGACATAGGCGGGACGGATGATCTTGCCCGCGTTCTGCAATTCCTCTATGCGATGGGCGCTCCAGCCCGCGATGCGCGCCACGGCAAAGATGGGCGTAAACAGCTCGCAGGGAAGTTCGAGCATCCTGTACACCAGCCCCGAATAAAAATCGACGTTGGGGCTGACCCCTTTATAGATCCGGCGCTTTTCCGCGATGATTTCGGGCGCGAGACGGGCGACCCGCTCGTAGAGCGCATACTCTTTTTCGTACCCCTTTTCCACCGACAGATCGCGGGCGCAGTTCATGAGGATATCCGCGCGCGGATCGGACAGCGAATACACCGCATGCCCCATTCCGTAGATCAGTCCCTTGCCGTCAAACGCCTTTCCGTCGAGCAGTCTGCCGAGATAGTCCCTTACCTGCCCGTCGTCTTCCACGTCTATATTCTGCATCATGTCGTCGAACATCTGCACGACTTTGATATTCGCGCCGCCGTGCCGGGGACCTTTCAGCGAGCCGAGCGCCGCCGCGATCGCCGAATAGGTATCCGTTCCCGAAGAAGTCACGACGTGTACGGTAAACGTGGAATTGTTGCCCCCGCCGTGTTCCGCGTGCAAAACGAGCGCGAGATCGAGAATTTTCGCCTCCAATGCGGAATATTCGCCGTTTTCGCGCAGGATCTGCAACAGACATTCCGCCGTGGACATGCCCGGTTTGGGGAGGTGGATAAACAGGCTCTTGCCCTTGTGGTAATGCTGGAAGGACTGATAGCCGTACACGGAGAGCATGGGAAAGAGCGCGATCAGCTGCAGGCACTGCCGCAGGACGTTGGGGACGGAAATATCGTCCGGATTGTCGTCGTAGGCGTACAACGCCAGCACGCTGCGGGAAAGGACGTTCATCATGTCCTTTCCGGGCGCTTTCAGAATCATGTCCCGCACGAAAGAGGTTGGCAGACTGCGATAGCCGGAAAGGGTCTCGCAGAAGCGCGAGAGCTGAGCGGTGTCGGGAAGTTCGGAAAAGAGCAGGAGATAGACCGTCTCTTCAAATCCGAGACGGCGGTCTTTGAGAAAGCCCTGCACGAGTTCCCGCACGTCGATGCCGCGATAGCGGAGCTCCCCCCGACAGGGAATTTCGCTCCCGTCCGGCGCCACCTCCTTCGCTTTGATGGAGGATATTTCCGTCAGACCCGTCACGACCCCCTTTCCCTGAAGATCGCGAAGCCCGCGGTTGACCTTATATTCCGCGTACATCTCCGGACGGATACCGTTGTTTTGGGCGGACAGCTCCGCCATCTTCCGTATGTACGGAGTGACGCGGGAATACTTGTTCCCCTCTTCCGGCGGAATGAATTCCGGCACTTGATTTTTCTTCTGAACAGACATGTTTTCACCTCCCGGCGTTTTTTGCAAACGGCGGCACTTTCGAAAGAAGCCGCGCGAATGTGATAAAGTCAGTATATCGCAAATCGGGAAAAAAGTCAACCTCCCCGCAAATCCGGACGGAAAATTTTCCCGTATCTTCACAAAACGGGCATAAAAAACGCCGATTGCGATATACTGCGGACATGAAATCCCGAAAACATACCTTCCGGCGCGCCGCCGCAAAAGCCGTTGCGCAAGCCGCCGCGCTGTTTTTCTTCGCCCTCTCCTTTTTTCTCCGTCCCGCGGGAATTTACGCCGCAAAGGGAGAAACGCTGCGGACGGTGGGAAAGGGCGAAATCGTCGAACACCTGTTCACGCACTGCCTCATCGCCCACCCGGACGTCGCCTTTGCCCCCGGAAACGAATACGGCAGACATCTGGATGAGGACTGCCTCACCCCCGGCGAATTCCGCAAAATCCTCTCCGCCCTCCGCGAGGACGGATATGCGCTCGTCGATGTCCGCTCCACCTTCCGGACGGAGGGAGACAAAGCCGAACGCATCCCCTTTTCCTTCCCCGCCGACAAAAAGCCCCTCATCCTGTCCTTCGACGACGTCGTATATGCGACCGCCAATCGGGGCAAGGGAATGGCGGACAAACTCGTCCTCACCGACTCCGGCGAAATCGCCGCCTATACGAAAAACCGCGCCCCCGAAATCCACCGGGAAGAATTCCTCCCCATTTTGGAGGATTTCATCGCCGAACACCCCGATTTCTCCTTCCGGGGCGCCCGCGGCATCCTCTTTCTGACGGGATTCGACGGGATTTTAGGATACCGCACCCAGCGGGATTCCCCCGACCGGACCGCCGAATGCGAGCGGGCGGAAAAGGTCGTTTCCGCCCTCAGAGAAAGGGGCTGGATATTCGGGTGTCACTCCTACGCACATGGACATATGAACGGGTATTCCGAAGAAAAGATGCGTTCGGACGCGCGGAAATGGAAAGACGAAGTGGAACCCCTCGTCGGAAAAACCTGCCTTTACGCCTATCCTTACGGCGAATGGACGCTGGGGGAAAATTGTTCGGACAAACGGCAGCAATGCCTGATAAATGCGGGATTCCGCGTGTTTTTCGGCGTCGGCAACAAGCCCTTTTACACCCGCATGCCCCTCGGCGGAAACGGGGAAAAAGTCCTGTTTCAGGATCGCTGCGCCATGGACGGAATCTCCCTGCGGGCACACCATCTCGACCGCTTTTTCCCGCCCGAAAGCGTCTATGAAACCATCCGTCCTATCCCCCTCCCGTGAACTATGCCTGAAATAATATTATTATGTCTAAAATATTAATTTTATTATGTCACACAGGTTGTAGTTTTTCACGCTATCATCATCTAAATTATGTCTGAGATACTAAAATATGTATGATAGACATATATATTATGCGTGACATAGTGTATGTGTTTCACGAAATAAGTTTCACAGGATTCATTCCAAAAGAAATCAAAAAAGTCCCCTGCGTCGACAGAGGACTTTTTTGATTTGAAAACAGTTTCTTCTTATCGAATGAAATTTTACAACTCGGCGTCAGACGCGCACGTCTCCCCGTTCGCCGAGCAAATCGCGGTTGGCGTCGAGAATGGGATCGACTTCGTTCCGGATGAATTCGACCGTCTGGGAAGGCGCCCTGCCGATGAATTTATCCGCGTCGATAATTTCGTCCATTTTATCCCATACGGAGCGGAACATTTCGTCTTTCAGGATGAGTTCGATGAGGTTGTTTTCGCCCCCCTCTTCCTTGACGTTTTTCCCCGCCTGCATGGAAAGAACGCGGATGCGTTCGTGGAGTTCCTGTCTGCTTCCGCCCGCCTTGACACATTCCATGATGATGTTTTCCGTCGCCATAAACGGGAGTTCCGCGCGGATATGTTTGGTGATGACCTTATCGTACACGACGAGATTTTCGGCGACGTTCATATAGATGTTGAGGATCGCGTCTACGCCGAGAAATGCCTGCGCGTTGACGATGCGGCGGTTTGCCGAATCGTCGAGCGTCCGTTCCAGCCACTGCGTGGAAGCAGTCACCGCACTGTTGACGGGCAGGGACAGGACGTATCTCGCCAGCGAGCCGATGCGTTCGCAGCGCATGGGATTGCGCTTGTACGCCATCGCCGAAGAGCCGATCTGATTCTTTTCGAACGGTTCTTCGATCTCCTTCATATTTTGCAAAAGGCGGATGTCGTTGGAGAATTTATAGGCGCTCTGCGCGATCTGGGACAGAACGCAGAGGACGTTGTAGTCGAATTTGCGGGGATACGTCTGCCCCGTGACGCCGTACACCTTTTCGTAGCCCATCTTTTCGACGACCTTCTTTTCGAGCGCCCTGACCTTTTCTTCGTCCCCGTCGAAAAGATCCATAAAGCTCGCCTGCGTGCCCGTCGTGCCCTTGACGCCGCGCAGCTTTACATGGGATTTCAGATCGCACAGATCGAGATAGTCCATTTCGAGATCTTGCAGCCACAGCGTCGCGCGCTTGCCGACCGTCGTGAGTTGGGCGGGCTGCAGGTGGGTGAATCCGAGCGTGGGCAGATCCTTGTATTTCAAGGCGAATTTTTTCAGTTTGTCCATGACGTTGACGAGCTTGCGCTTAACGATGTCCAGCGCTTCGTCGATCATGATGATTTCGGAATTGCAGTTGACGAAACAGCTCGTCGCCCCCAGATGGATGATGGGCATCGCGCTCTTCGCCTGCGCGCCGAACGCCCTGACGTGCGCCATGACGTCGTGGCGCACTTCCTTTTCGTACGCATCCGCCAGATCGTAATCGATGTCGTCGGCGTACTTTTTCATCTCCGCGACCTGTTCGGGCGTAATGTTGAGCCCGAGTTCCATCTCCGACTCCGCGAGCGCGATCCAGAGCTTCCGCCACAGCTTGAAGCGCTTTTCGTCGGAAAACGCCCGCTGCATCTCCGCGCTCGCATAACGGGTGCAAAGCGGATTCTGATAAATAGAATGATCTGCCATCTGCATTTCTCTCCTGTATTGTTTATGGATTATGGGTGCGATTTTAGCGGTTACAGCGTCTCCGGTTCGGGATATTCCTGCCCGAACGTCTCCGCCGTCGCCTTTTTGATTTTCTGTTCCTCATAAGGGCGGTCGCCCCAATCCGTCCTGACGGACGCGATACCGTCCACTGTGTCCATCCCTTCGACGACGGCGCCGAACGCCGCATATTCCCCGTCGAGATAGTCGGCGTCCGCGTGCATCACGAAAAACTGCGACCCCGCCGAATCGGGGTTCTGCGCGCGCGCCATGGACAGGACGCCCCGCTTATGGGAAATGTCGTTCTTTTTGAAGCCGTTCCCCGAAAATTCCCCCCCTGATGCGGTAGCCGGGGCCGCCCGTTCCCGTGCCGTTCGGATCCCCGCCCTGAATCATAAAGCCGGAGATGACGCGGTGAAAGATGAGTCCGTCATAAAATCCTTTCTTCACGAGAGACAAAAAGTTGTTGACGGTATTGGGCGCCTTGTCCGGATACAATTCCGCCTTGAACGTCTTGCCGTCTTCCATTTCAAAAGTTACGATGGGATTCATGATCTTATTCTCCTTATGCTTTTCCCTCCGGTCTCCGGAAGGTCTTTGCCTCGCTTTACGGCTCGCCGGCGCCGTACTTTTCCACCCGGACGCCCGCCTCTTCAAAGAGCCGCAGGGAAAAATCGTCGGGGTAACCGTTTTTGTACACGACCCGGGAAATCCCCGCATTTATGATCATCTTTGCGCAGATGACGCAGGGCTGGTGGGTGCAGTACAGCGTGGCGCCGTTGACGTTAATGCCGTATTTCGCCGCCTGGATGATGGCGTTCTGCTCGGCGTGGACGGCAAAGCACAGTTCCTGCTGGGTTCCGCTGGGGATGTTGAGTTTGCGCCGCAGGCACTCCCCCTTTTCCTCACAGCTCTTCACGCCGGCGGGCGCGCCGTTGTACCCCGTCGTCATCACCCGCTTGTCCCGGACGATGATGGCGCCCACGTGCCGGTTGGGCTGAAAACAGCTCGACCAGCCCGCGACCGTCTCCGTCAGCTCCATAAAACGCCTGTCCCATTTTTCCGATCGTCTGTCCGATCTTTTTTCCGAGTTTTCCGCCATAACATCCTCCCGTCTGAATTCTCATTGTATCATATTTTTTCCGAAAACGCAATCTTTTCGGGCGGGAAAACGGAGCGCCGGAAGAAAAAATAAACTTTTCCCCGCAATTTTTGTTTTTCCCTGTTTGAGGAGCGGGGACGGGTGTTTATAATAATAACGGTAAAAATTAACAGACCCGTTTCCCGGCGCCTCTCTTATGCCGCGGGGGCGGACAAAATCTTTCGGAGGTTTCAATTATGAACATCAAACCGTTGTTCGACAAAGTTGTCGTGGAAAGCGTGACGGTGGAAGAAAAGACCAAGAGCGGCTTCTTCCTTCCCTCTTCGGCACAGGAAAAACCGCAGACGTGCATCGTCGTCGCCGTCGGTCCCGGCGGGATCATCGACGGAAAAGAAGTGCAGATGCAGGTGAAGGTGGGAGACAAAGTCCTCTGCTCCAAGTACGCGGGTTCCGATTTCAAAGTGGACGGAAAGGAATTCACCATCATCAAGCAAAGCGACATTCTCGCCGTCGTCGAGGACTGAGTTCCCGGGCGGAAAATAAATTCGGCAATTTAAGGAGATAAAATATCATGGCTAAGCAGATCAAATACGGAGACGAAGCAAGAAAAGCCCTGGAAACGGGCGTAAACACCCTGGCGGACACGGTGAAGATCACCCTCGGTCCCAAGGGCAGGAACGTCGTTCTCGACAAGAAATTCGGCGCTCCCCTCATCACCAACGACGGCGTGACGATCGCCAAGGAAATCGAACTCAAAGACCCGTTTGAAAACATGGGCGCGCAGCTTGTCAAGGAAGTTTCCACCAAGACGAACGACGTCGCGGGCGACGGCACCACCACCGCCGTGGTTCTCGCGCAGGCGATCGTGCGGGAAGGACTGAAAAACCTCGCCGCGGGCGCCAACCCCATCATCCTCAAAAAGGGCATCGAAAAGGCCGTCGACGAAACGGTCAAATACGTCAAGAGCATTTCCAAGTCCGTTGAAAATCAGAAGGCGATCGAACAGGTCGCTTCCATTTCCGCAGGCGACAAGGAGATCGGCTCCCTCATCGCCAAGGCGATGGAGATCGTCGGCAAGGACGGCGTCATCACCGTCGAAGAAGGCAAGTCGATGAACACCGAGCTCAATACCGTGGAAGGCATGCAGTTCGACCGCGGCTATGCGTCCGCTTATATGGTCACGAACACCGATAAAATGGAAGCCGTTCTCGATAACCCCTACATCCTGATCACGGACAAGAAGATCTCCAATTTGCAGGAGATCCTGCCCATCGTCGAGCCGCTTGCGCAGCAGGGCGCAAGGCTGCTCATCATCGCCGAGGACGTGGAAGGCGACGCGCTTGCCGCCCTTATCGTCAACAAGCTGAAAGGCGTGTTCAATTCGGTCGCGGTCAAGGCGCCCGGATTCGGCGACAGGAGAAAGGAAATGCTGCAGGACATCGCCGTCCTTACGGGCGGTCAGGTGATTTCTTCCGATCTCGGCATCGAGTTCAAGGACGTCACGACGGATATGCTCGGCAGAGCCGCTACCGTCAAGGTCGATAAAGAAAACACGACCATCATAAACGGCGCGGGCAGCTCCGAAGAGATCAAGGCGCGCGTCGCTTCCATCAAGGCGCAGATCGCCGAGACCAAGTCCGACTACGACAGGGAAAAATTGCAGGAAAGACTTGCCAAACTCGCGGGCGGCGTAGCCGTCATCAGCGTCGGCGCGGCCACCGAAGTGGAAATGAAGGAAAAGAAACTGCGCATCGATGACGCCCTTGCGGCGACGAGAGCGGCTGTCGAAGAGGGCTATGTCCCCGGCGGCGGAAGCGCCCTGCTTGCGGCGATCCCCGACGTCAAGAAATTGGTCGCCACCCTGGAAGGCGACGAAAAGACGGGCGCGGCGATCATCCTCAAAGCGCTGGAAGAGCCTATCCGTCAGATCGCGAAGAACGCGGGCGTGGACGGTTCCGTCATCGTCGACAAGGTGATTTCCTCCAAGAAAGCCAACTACGGCTATGACGCCCTCAACAACAAGTTCTGCGACATGGTCGAAAGCGGGATCATCGACCCGACCAAGGTCACCCGTTCCGTCTTGCAGAACGCGGCGTCCGTTGCCGCCACCCTGCTCACGACCGAAAGCATCGTGACGGACATCCCCACCCCTCCCGCCCCCGCGGCTCCCGCAGGCGGCGACATGGGCGGCATGTATTGATTGAAAAAGGTACAGACACAAAAGGCGTGGTTTCATCCCACGCCTTTTGTCTGTTTTCGCCCTTATACAGAAAAACGGTATCTTTCGGAGGGAAAAGGCAAAATGACTTCGGCGGAAACGGTAGGCGAAATCATAGAAGGCTATGAAACCGAAACGTCTTCGTTGAGTGGGATTTTCAGCTTTGTCACTTTGTCAAAGGAAAGGCGATCGCGCTGAAAGCGAAAGTCACGGAAGAACGGTTTTCAACCTTATTCGAAAAGGCGTGCCGGATACTCGGAGCACCCGCTTACGTCCATTCTTATTACGGTTATCTGTGGGCGGCAAACGGCAAAGTCCTCGGCTATAACTTATATGAGAAAAATTATAACGATGAGGCGATGGTCTTTTTTATCCTCAACCGGATGCCCTACGGCAAAAAATGGGAGTACCGCGAATATGTGCAAACGGACGAAACCGTTAAAGAGGTATTCGCCGAACACGATGTCTGCGCCCGTGGCTTTATTCATTATACCGCCGGGAAATTTATGATTCTCGGCGATCGCGCGGATGCGGAGTACGCGATCACGTTAAAGCCCCGTTCTTTGGAGTTTTATTGTTCGGGTAAGGAGTCTTGCGGGGAATTGACGAAAATTGTGCCGCGCTGTTTCCGAAAAGAAGCCGTTTCATGCAAGGATTTGTCCGGATTAAAGAGCGCATTGCGGCGTTGTTTTGAAAAGAAAAATCGGCAAAATAATTCGTTTCACGTGGCAGTAAAAGGCTCCCGGAATCAATATCCGGGAGCCTTTATCTTAGCCGAACGCGCGCTTCCCCTTTCGGCGCTTTTCCCTTATTTCTGCTTTTCCCGCGTCAGGGACAAAATTTCAAACGTTACCGAGTTGACCGCCAGCCGCCATTCTCCCGAAAAGCAAAAGAGGTATTTGCCGCCCTCCCAGGTGGTGATCGGTCCGCCGTCTATGATCTTTTCGGAGTTTTCGGCGATTTGCGCGCAAAACGCCGCAAGGTCAATCTCTTTCGGAAGTCTGCACTTTTTCCGGATCTTCTTTTCCGCCTTCGGCGTTCCGACGTGGAATTTCCCCGCGTTTTCCGACAAAACGCTTCTCAGACTTTCCGTTTCGGCATTCTCCCTGTCGCGCAGCACTTTTTTCGCCTCTTCCAGAAAGGCAAACGGCACATAGATCCGGAAATATTCCGACGGCAGGGCAAAATAGGGACGCAATCCGTTTCCGTACGGCATGAGCGTACACGCGATCCCCATCCTTTCGAAAGTATCCGCCAGAACATCCGCTTCCGCCTGACGCGCTTCCCGCAAAAGGCAAAAATCGTCCGCTTCGGCTTCCCGGAAATCCTTGCTGCCGCAGACGGGGCAGCGCTCAGACGCCGGATCGAAAGCGAAATAGCAGTTCTTGCAATATCTCATATCATTTCCCCTTCCACGGGCGTTTCAAAGGATTTTTTCCAGCCCGGTTTTTTGTTTCATCAATCCCCTGTCCTCATAAAAACGCCGCGCCGCATCATTTCCCTCCCAGACGTTCAGAGTGACGTTATAGCACCCCGCCGAACGGGCGAAGTCCTCCGCGTATTGCAGCAGCGCGCTTCCGACATGCGATCCGCGCGCCCTTTCGTCCACGCAGAGATCGTCTATATACAGCGTGACGATCTCCCCCTCCCCGTATGTCCGCCGCTCGAAAGCGCAGAAGATATAGCCGAGTACCCCGCCCTCCTTGTCCAATGCGACAAACACCGGCGTTCCGGAATCTTGCAATATGCTTTCGAGCTGCTCGTCCGCATACTTTCTGCCCCCTTTGCAAAAGAGGTCGGGGCGGACGGCGGCGTGGACGTCGTTGACCTGCACGAGCAGCCTGCCGATGCCGGGAATTTCGCGTTCGGTCGCCCGTATAATCCTGTCGACGGCGCATTCCGTTCCGTTGTTTACCATACCCGTTCTCCTCACTCTGCCGTTCTTGCGGGCATGAGTTTGCCGAGGATTTTTTTCAGGGCGTATTTGCAGTGTTCGTAGGTAAGCCCGCCCTGGAAATAGGCGGTATAAGGCGGTTTTACGGGCGCGTCGGCGGAAAGTTCGATGGACGCCCCGTCCACGAAACAGCCTGCCGCCATGATGACCTTGCTGTCGTAACCCGGCATGTCCCAGGGTTCGGGCGTCACATAGCTGTCCACGGGAGACGCCTCCTGCACGGAACGGATGAAATCGCAGAGCTGTTTTTCCGTATCGAAGCGGATCGCGCGGGTGATGTCCGCCGGCGTCTTGTCGATCGCGGGGAAATTTTCATACCCCAGCGCGTCCATGCACTTGCCGATGAGAAGGCTTCCCTTCACCGCCTGTCCGACGACGTGAGGGGCGAGAAACAGCCCCTGGTAAAAGGCGCGGTAGCCGTAGGCGTAAGACCCGACTTCGTTGCCGACGGAAGGCGCCGTCAGGCGTTTCCCGATCTGTTCCACATATTCTTTTTTGCCGACGACGTACCCGCCCGTCGGCGCGAGCCCCCCGCCCGGATTTTTGATGAGAGAGCCGACCGCCAAGTCCGCCCCCACGTCGCAGGGCTCCTTCTCCTCCACAAATTCCCCATAACAGTTGTCCACGAAGATGCACCCGTCAAAGCCCAGCGCGCGCACGCGGGAGCACGCTTCCCCGATCTCGTCCGCGGTGAAGGCGTCCCGCAGTTCGTACCCGCGGGAACGCTGGATATAAATCATGCGCAGATCCTTTCCGAGCGCCTTTATCCGCTCCGCCGCTTTGCGCATATCGAATTTCCCGTCCTCAGAAAGATCGAGACATTCGAAGGAAATCCCGAAATCTTTGAGAGAGCCGTTCCCCTCCCCGCAGATGACACCGCGCAGGGTATCGTAGGGCATTCCCGACAGGGAAAGCACCTTGTCGCCGGGGCGGAGAATGCCGAACAGCGCCACGCTCAACGCATGGGTTCCCGAGAGCATCGCGGGCGACACGATGCCCGCCTCCGCGCCCATCGACAGGGCGAATACTTCGCCTAACGTAAATCTGCCTTCATCGCCGTAGCCGTAGCCCGTGGAGGGATTGAAGTGCCGAAGCGCCACCCGGCATGCCTGAAACGCCTTCAAAACCTTTTCCTGGTTGTGTTCCGCAATTCTTTCCACCGCCCTGAACCGGGGCGCGAGCGCCCGTTCGCTCTCTTCGATCAGTTCTTCTGCCGTCATAATAACTCCTTTTTATCTTCCTTTCGTATTATGTCAGACATATATATTACGTCTGACATAGGTTTATAACAATTCCAGCACCTTTGCCGCACAGCTTTCTTCGGGCGGCAGCACGGTGAGATCGGGCATTCGTTTGAAAAAGGTGATCTGCCGTTTCGCGTAATTGCGGGTGTTCTTTTTGATGTTTTCCGCAATCTCATCCGCGGACAGACGAAGGCGCAGCCCTTCCGCGACCTCTTTATAGCCGATCCCCTGCATACATTGCGCGGTTTGCGGAACGCCTTTTTCCAAAAGTTCTTCCACCTCCCGGAAAAGTCCTGCCTCCACCATTTTCTCCACCCGACGGTCGATGCGCGCGTACAGTTCTTCCCGCGGATAGCTGATGCAGACGGCGGTAAAATCGAAACGGGGCAGGGGCAGGTCGTTCTGCTCGGATTTCCGCTTTCCCGTCAGGTCGAAAATCTCCAATGCGCGGACGACCCGCTTCACGTCGTTCGGGTGCAGAATCTCCGCCGACGCGGGATCTTTTTTCTTCAAGAGGTCGTGCAGCGCTTCCTTCCCGTTCTCTTCGAGAAATTTCGCATACTTTGCGCGGATCTCCGCGCTTCCGCCCGCATGACCGAAGCCGCTTTTATAGAGAAGGGCGCGGATATAAAATCCCGTCCCCCCGCAGACGACGGGCGTTTTACCTTCGGACAGCAGCCTTTCGAGCACGGGGAGCGCCAACGCCTCATAATCGCTTACGGAAAAGCTCTGCATCGGTCCGGCGACGTCGATGAGATGATGCCGGATTCCGCCCATCTCTTCCTTTGTCGGCTTTGCCGTGCCGATGTCCAGCCCCTTGTAGACGAGCATGGAATCGGCGGAAATAACCTCCGAGCGGAGGGCGCGGGCGCAGTCGACGGCGAGCGCCGTCTTTCCGGACGCCGTGGGACCGCAGACGACGAGGACCTTCATCAGACGATCCTCTTGAACATCTTTTCGAGTTCCGTTTTAGTCATGCGCACGACGACGGGACGACCGTGCGGACATTTCAGCCCCATATCCCCGTCCATGAGGCGGAAAAGTTCCCCGACTTCCTCTTTCGTCAAATCCATGCCCCCCTTGACCGCCGCTTTACACGCCGCCGTGGCGAGCTTGTCTTTCAGGATGTCTTCGAGTTTTATCGAGCGGAATCCGCTCACGTCTCCCAAAATTTCGTTGAAAAACACGCCGAGATCGATGGATTGCAGATCGAGCGGAACGGCGGACACCTTGAAGGAATTGTCTCCGAATTCTTCGATGTCGAATCCCATGTCGCGGATATTGTCGAGATTTTCGCGGATAAACGCGCTTTCAAAGGCGTTGAGATTGAGCATATACGGAATCAGCATGGGCTGCTGCAAGATCTGCCTGTTTTTCATCCGCTCTTTGAGGCGGTCGAAGATCAGCCGCTCGTGCGCGGCGTGCTGGTCGATAATGTAAAATTCGTCTCCGCGCTCGTAGAGGAGATAGGTATTGAACAGCTTCCCCGCATACACGCAGGAAGAGATGTCGATGCGGTTCTGCTTTGCCTTTTTGTCCCGCTCTTCGAGAAAGCGCTTGTTTTCGAGAAAGGCATCCGGCTCCGCCGCAGACGAAGAAATCGCGGGCTCGGAGGCATTGACTTCGAGGACGTTCTTTTCAAAGAACAGGTCGGCATACGCCTTCTGCGCATTTTTTCTCTCCGCCTTTTCCCGTTTTTCGGACGGGACGTCGAAGGGAAGTTCCTCTTCGGGCGAAGTTTTGGACGCAGTTCCGGACGAGATTACGGGCGCAGCCTTTTCCAGCTCCTTTTTCGCCTCTTCGTATGTCAGAGAGAGTACTTTGGTACCATCCCCCGCAAAGGGCGCGGGATTGGGGGAAGATCTCGCCGCAAATCCCGCGGAACCGGCAAACGCCGTCCTCTTCTCCGCCCCTTTTGCCGGCTGTGCGGAAACGGGTTCGGCGGGTTCGGGCGGAATCGCCGACGAGTCGGAGACGACGTAATCGAGCGCGCGGGAATTGCCGTCCAATACGGCGGAGATCACCGAATAAATACAGCCGTAAATGGTCTGGTTATCGGCAAATCGCACGTCCGCCTTATTGGGGTGGACGTTCACGTCCACGATTTCGGGCGAAACGTCGATGTACAGCACATAGAAGGGATACTGCCGCTTCATGAGATAGCCGGCATAGGCGTTGCCCACCGCCGCGGAAATCGTCTGATTGACGATGTATCTGCCGTTGAGAAAGACGCTCTGATAGGTCTTGTTGGGCTTGAAGAAATTCTGGTTGCCGATATAGCCGCGGATGCGCACGCCGTGTTTTTCCGCCGCGATCTTATAGCAGTTTTTCAAAGTCGCCGCGCCGTAGACGTCCGCGAGCGCCTCCTCCTCTCCGCCGC
>DVGN01000070.1 GCA_018712725.1 Candidatus Scatosoma pullicola | reverse complement strand
AAGCGTCCTTTCCCCGCGCCGCGCATCCGGCGCGGATGAGCCGGGTCATCTCCTCCCAGTGCACCGCCTGCTCGGGGAACAGCCCCGTGTGCTTGAATCCCATCGGCTTGACGAGAAAGGTCAGCCCCAGCCGCTCGTAGGAGACCGTCCATTCGGCGGGCATCTCTTTGAGATGCGTCCAGCCGCCGCCCCCCTTTTCGCTCCGCCTGTAAAAGGCGTTCAGGCCGGGACAGGAAAAGAGATCCCGCCGCGCGGGCCAAAGGACCTGCGGGTCGGGCCGCAGGAGATACACGTCCTTCCAGCGCTCCAGCTTATAGCCGTCCCCCGTGGCGACGATGGAATAATCCGTCCAGTTTTCCGCTATCCGCATGTTCATACTCGTTCCGCGCTCTCCCGGCGGCGCGTACCGCGCCGTGCCCACCGTTTTATTATATCGGAAATTGCGGCGGATGTAAAGTGATTTTTCCGTCCAAACGCAAACTCGCCCGCAGAAAAAGCATATTTTTTCCTCCCGTCCCGCCGCGGCCCCTTTTTTGCCCTTTCATACCGTTCCCGCGAGGATAAAAAGCGGGCGACAAACGGCGCCTTTTTGCGGATTGATTTTTGGCGTTTCGATTTGTTTTATCGAAAACCGACTTTCTTATCCCCTCCGTCACTCCGTGACACCTCCCCTCACATCTCCGTTTCGTAACATTTTTTCGCAGAAAAAATGTTACGAGTAACTTGCGGAAAATTTTAACGGAGAGACAACCGCGTGCGCGCGGAGCACAGCTCCGCTATATCGCGGTTTTCCCTCCCTCTTTGCCCTGTTGGGGCAAAGTTCCCTTCCTTTCCTGCTCGGCACTCCGCGCCGAGTAAGGGCAAAAAGAGCATAACAAGTGACGCTCTTTTTGCGAATTCACTTCTTATCCCCTCCGTCACTTCGTGACTCCTCCCCTTTGGCAAAAAGGGGAGGCATGGGGGTGGGTGTGACCCTTCCCCTTACCATAAGGGGAGGCATGGGAGGAAGGCGCGCCGCCGCACCTACCCCCACCATAGCTCCCTTGTGCAAAGGGAGCTGGCATGCGCAAGCATGACTGAGGAATTGTCTGTCCGGTTTTCGGATTTTGCCATGCGGTCGTACGAGAAAGGGGCGGGCATCCCAAAGGAACGCCCGCCCCCAACCGATTCAGCCTCTTATCCTTCACACCTGGCAAGCGTGAGCACGACCTTCTCGCCGTTCACGTCCGCCTCTGCGGTGTAGCCGCTGCCTTCGCCCTCTTCGACGGACACGGCGAGCACGTCCTGCCCGATCCTGCCGCCCGCGAGCGCCTTTTTCGCCCGACCCTCCGCGCGGTAGTAAATGCGGATGCGGTCGGTCACGTCGAACCCCGCCTCCTTGCGCAGATTCTGTATCTTGGAGACGAGTTCCCGCTCCGTCCCCTCGTCGAGAAGCTCTTCGGTGAGTTCGGTGTTGAGCGCGACGGTGATCCCCTTGTCGCTCGCGGAGACAAACCCCGCCTTGCTCTCGGTGAAGATCTGCAGATCCTCTTCCTTCAACACAACTTCGGGATCGGTGTCCATCTTGTATTCGCCGCCCCCCTGCACCCCTTCGACCACCTTTTTCGCGTCGCAGGAAGCGAGAAATTTGCTGATTTCGCCCAGCTTTTTGCCGTACTTGGGACCGAGCGTTTTCAGCTGCGGTTTGAGCTTATAGGAGATGAACTCGTCCGCGTCCGACGCCGTGCGGTACGCCTTGATGTTGAGCTCGTCCAGCGCGATGGCTTTAAGCCCGTCGTCCAGACCGAGATCGCGCGCGGTGACGACGTACATCTCGGACAGCGGCTGACGGTTTTTGACGTTGCCCGCATTGCGCGCCGCGCGGCCGAGATTGACCACTTCCAGAACGCCCGCCATCCCCTTTTCCAGCTTCTCGTCGATACAGGCGGGATCGGAGACGGGGAAATCGCACAGGTGCACCGATTCGGGCGCGTCCTTGAAGAACCCGGGCACGAGCCCCAGATACATCTCCTCCGCGATGAACGGCGTATAGGGCGCGGTGAGTTTGGCAAAGGCGACAAGGACGTGCCACAGCGTCGTATATGCCGCCACCTTGTCCTCCGTCATCTCCTTACCCCAATACCGCTCTCTCCCCCGGCGGACGTACCAGTTGGACAAAATGTCCGCAAAATCCTGCAGCGCCCGCGCGCTATCCGTGATGTTATAGACAGCCAGGTATTTGTCCACCGCGTCCACAAGGGTGTTCAGGCGGGAGAGAATCCACTTGTCCATCAGGGACAGGCGGCACTTTTTCAGATCGTACTTGGACGGGTCGTAGCCGTCGATGTCCGCGTACAGGCAGAAGAAGGCATAGGTGTTCCAGAGGGTGCCGAGATACTTCCGCTGCACTTCGCTCACCGCCTCCGGATAGAAGCGGGAAGGCAGCCAGGGCGCCGAAGAGGTATAGAAATACCAGCGCACCGCGTCCGCGCCCTGCTTGTCCAGAACGCTCCACGGGTCGACGACGTTCCCCTTGTGCTTGGACATCTTGATGCCGTTCTTGTCGTTGACGTGCCCTAAAACGATGCAGTTTTTGAAGGGGGCGCGGTCGAAGAGAATGGTGGAGATGACGAGCAGGGTATAGAACCAGCCGCGCGTCTGATCCACCGCCTCCGAGATGAAGTCGGCGGGGAAAGTCTCTTCGAACAGGTCGGCGTTTTCAAACGGATAATGGTACTGCGCGAAGGGCATGGACCCCGAATCGAACCAGCAGTCGATGACTTCGGGGGTGCGCTTCATCTTGCCGCCGCACTTTTTGCAGGTGCAGGTGAGATCGTCGAGATACGGGCGGTGCAGTTCGATGTTTTCGGGCGCGCCCGTCCGCTCGCTCAGCTCTTTGCGGGAGCCGAACACTTCGATTTCCCCGCAGTCGGGGCACACCCATACGGGCAGCGGCGTTCCCCAATAGCGGTCGCGGGACAGCCCCCAGTCGATGACGTTTTCCAGGAAGTTGCCCATCCGCCCTTCCTTGATGGTATCCGGCATCCAGTTGACCGAACGGTTGGCGGCGATCAGCCTGTCCTTGATCGCGGTCACCCGGATGAACCAGCTCGAACGGGCGTAGTAGATGAGGGGAGTATCGCAGCGCCAGCAGAAGGGATAGCTGTGGACGATCTCCTTGGTTTTCAGAAGCTGTCCCCTGCCTTTCAGGTCTTTGACGACGACGGGGTCGGCAGCCTGCGCGGCAAGCCCGGTCAGCTGCCCGCAGCCGGACGGAAATTTCCCCTCTTCGTCGATGAGCTGCACGACGGGCAGGCCGTATTTTCTGCCGACGCGGTAGTCGTCTTCGCCGAACGCGGGCGCGATATGCACGATGCCCGTGCCGTCCGAAAGGGTGACGTACCCGTCGCAGGTGACGTAATACGCCTTTTCGCGGAAGGCGAATTTCTCCTTCCCGTAGGGGAACAGGGGCTCGTATTCCGCCCCTTCGTATTCCTTCCCCTTCTTCGTCGAAACGAGTTCGTATCCCTCTTCTCCCAGCACTTCGGAGAGGAGCGCGGCGGCGAGGATGTACGTCTCCCCGTTCTCCGCCTTCACCTCCGCGTAGTCGGAATCGGGATTCATACAGAGGGCGACGTTGGAGGGCAGCGTCCAGGGAGTGGTCGTCCAGGCGAGAAAATAGGTGTTTTCCTTTCCCCTGGCGCGGAATTTGACGTACGCCGTCTCCTGCTTCACGTCCTTATAGCCCTGCGCCACTTCGTGCGAAGAGAGCGCCGTGCCGCAGCGGGGGCAGTAGGGAACGATCTTGTGCCCCTTGTACAAAAGCCCCTTTTCGTGGATTTTTTTCAGCGCCCACCACTCCGATTCGATATAATCGTCGTGATAGGTGACGTAGGGGTGGTCCATATCGCACCAATACCCCACCCGATCGGACATCTTCTTCCATTCGGAAGTGTACTGCCAGACGGATTTTTTGCACTCCTTGATGAACGGCTCGATGCCGTACGCCTCTATCTCCGTCTTGTGGTCGAAGCCGAGCTTCTTTTCCACTTCCAGCTCCACGGGCAGGCCGTGGGTGTCCCAGCCCGCCTTGCGCAGGACGTGCTTCCCCTTCATCGTCTGATAACGGGGGACGATGTCCTTCATCACGCGGGTGAGAATGTGCCCGATATGCGGTTTGCCGTTGGCGGTGGGCGGACCGTCGTAGAAGGAAAATTCCTCCTTCCCTTCGTTCTTTTTCACGCTCTCTTCGAATACGTGGTGTTCGTTCCAGTAGTCCACCACCTTCTTTTCCCTGTCGGCAAAATGCAGGGACGTATCCACTTTGTCGTACAGCGCCATATCTTTTTCTAACCTCCTCTCGTAAATGTCGGGCGGACGCTCCCGCCCCTGCCGCGCCCGGACACGGACGCGCAAAACAGACAAAAATACAGCCGAAAAAACGCAAAAAGGGGCGTGTTCGGAACACTGCCCCCACCAAAACACAAACAGCCATTTGCCGCCCGGATAACGGCGGGCGCCGCCGGGTCTCGCTATTGGCGCCGCGGCGCGGCGGGTTCGCAAAACCGGCTCGACGGGGGATATTTCCCGGTGCCGCCCTCTTCCTTTCACCATCGTGCCTTTATAGGCACACGGAAGTTCTCTGTGCGGCGGCGCGCCGGAAACGGTTGTCCCGTCTGATTCCGCATCCGGGCACTTTTGCCCCGGTGCGGTCTTTCGCTTTTTCTCAATATTCGATTTTTACTATTATACCCTATTTTTTCCGCCTTGTAAAGCAAAAGGCGGTCGTTTCTTTCCGGATTTTATCCGAAATCGTCTCCGGATTTTCAGGCGAACAGCCCTTTTCTGGGCGCGATCGAAAGCACTTCGAACCCCGCGCCGCCCACGATCTCCTTGAGCTTTTCGTCGGGAAAATCGCTTAAAACTTCCACGAAAATGCAATTCTTTTTGAAATTCGCCTTGGCTTTCAGAACGCCGTCGGACAGCTCCAGCGTCCCCGCCAGCCGCCGCGCACACCGCTCGCAGCACAAGTCGTTCACTTCGATGACCTTTTTCATGTCTGCCTCCAAGCGCTTTCTTTCCCCTGCCGCGCCCGCGGTTACGGGGTGACGCGGTTGATGTCCCGCGGGAACATCGCCGCTTCGCGCACGTTCTTGAAGCCGAGCAGGTGCATGGTCAGCCGTTCCAGCCCCAGCCCCAGCCCGCCGTGCGGGGGCGCGCCGTATTTATGCAGCATGAGATAGGTGTCGAATTCTTCGGGGTTCATGCCCAGCTTCTCCATCTTGGCGACCTGCTGCGCATAATCGTGAATCCTCTGTCCGCCCGACGTGATCTCCATGCCCCGGAAAAGCAGGTCGAAGGAGAGGGTGTATTCGGGATCGGCGGGGTCGTCCATCGTATAGAAAGGCCGCTTTTTGGAGGGATAATGGGTGACGAAAATGAAGTCGGAACCGAACTGCTTTTTCGCGTACTTGCCCAAAAGCTGTTCCTCTTCCGGATCGAAATCCTTCATGTCCGAAGGCTTGTATTTGAACTTCTTCATGAGCAGCTCTTTGGCGTCCATGAATTTGATGACGGGGATTTCCCCGATTTCGGGAATGTCCGCGTGCAGGATGTCGATTTCGTTTTTATACTCCGTTTTCAGGAGGTTCATGATGTATTTGAGGACGCCCGCCTCCATGTTCATGACGTCTTCGAAACCGTCGATAAAGCCCATTTCGAAGTCCATGGAAATGTACTCGTTGAGGTGGCGGCTGGTGTCGTGATGCTCGGCGCGGAACACGGGGCCGATCTCGAACACCCGTTCGTACACCGCCACCAGCGCCTGCTTATAGAGCTGCGGCGACTGCGCGAGATACACCTGCTTGCCGAAATAGTCCAGCTTGAACACGTTGGTGCCCCCCTCCGCGCCCGCGAAGTTGATCTTGGGGGTGTGTATCTCGGTAAATCCCCGGGTCATCAGATATTCGCGGAAGCCGCGCTGAATCCCCTCCTGGAATTTGAACACCGCCCGCTCGTGCGGGTTGCGCAGGGTGACGGGGCGATAGTCGAGATCGGTGTTCAGATCGCACTGCACCTGCTTTTTCGTGATGACCACGGGAGGGATCTCCGCGGGGTGGGACAGGATGTCTATCCCGTGGATCTGAATTTCGTAGCGCTTGCTGCCGTCCCGCGTCTCTCCCGCGACGACCTTGCCCGTCAGGCGGACGGCGCACTCCTCTTTGAGTTCGGGGGGCATCCGATAGTCGGAAAAGCTCTCCGAATACACGCACTGCACCGTCTCCCGCGCCGTACGCACGATGACAAAGGCAAAATCGGACATCATGCGAATGTTGTGCACGGTGCCCGTAATCGTAATCACCTGGTTTTCGTATTTTCCGAACTCCGCGTAAGGGACGGTGTTCGTCTTGGGTTCGCCCGTAATGGTCATTTTTTCTCCTGCCTTCCGCCGCAGCGGCGGCGCGCTTCCGCCTCCCGCCCGCGGACAAAAATTTTTTTACCTTTCCATTTTAATCCGTTTGACAAAAAAAAGCAAGAATTTTATAATAGATTGGTAAAAATTTTTGAGGAGGATTGCCAAAATCATGCGCGTTCTCGCCATCAACGACATTTCCTGCATCGGGAAATGCTCCCTCACCGTCGCCCTGCCCGTCATTTCGGCTTGCGGCGTCACCTGCGACGTACTGCCCACCGCCCTGCTTTCCACCCATACGGGCGGCTTTGTCGGCTATACCTTCCGCGATCTTTCGGGAGACATCCCTCAAATTCTCGACCACTGGGAGTCTCTCGGCATCTCTTTCGACATCATCTGCAGCGGCTATCTCGGCAGCATTTCCCAGATCGCCGCCGTTCTCGACGCCAAGCGCCGCTTTCTCGCCCCCGGCGGGAAATTCGTCGTCGATCCCGTCATGGGCGAGGGCGGGAAGCTCTATGCGCACTTCGATATGAACTTCGCGAAAGAGATGCGCCGCCTGTGCGAAGAGGCGGACTATATTCTGCCCAACGTCACCGAAGCCTGCCTGCTCGCCGACGTTCCCTATCCCGAAAACGACCGTCTGCTCCCCGTCGGAAAAATTGTCGAAAAACTGCGTTCGTCGCATACCTGCCCCATGATAACGGGGGTCGTGGAGGGAACGGAAAACGCCGTGTATTACGACGACGGCGGAAAGATTTCCCGCTTTGCCGTCCCCAACGCCGACGGCGTTTTCCACGGTTCGGGCGACGTGTTCGCGGCGGCGTTTACGGGCTGTCTCGCCCGCGGGAAGGACGTGGGCACCTCCGTGGCGCTCGCTTCGGAATTCACGACGAACGCCATTTTCCGCACGGCAAAGGCGGGAGACGACCGAAGATACGGCATCCGTTTCGAAGAGGAGATCTTCTCTTTCCTCCGTAAACTGAACGCGTAAAAAGACGCAAATCAAAGGCGGAAAATAATTCCGCGCGCAAACGGCGTCCATTCTGTTGACAAACGGCGAAAAAGCGATTATAATAATAATTGAATCTGCGGTGTACGGAGTCCGGGTCAATCGTAATCCACATTATTGAATAGGGAGCCGTCATTCGTGGCGATAGGCAAGGTCTGTATTTATACGGAAAGTCCGATGCGTCAAGATGCGACACCCACCTGCTGAAAGCGGGTTAGCTTTTATCCGGAATGCGGCACAGGCGGATTCCCAATCGGACTTTTCGGGGGGAGAGTACTCTCTCCCCTTTCTCTTTGGAAGGGAAAAAAGCCGAAAGCCAAGTCCTCTGCAAAAAAGCGGGAAAAATTTTGCGTATCGGGGGCAAAAACAGTTGCCCTGACGAAAAAAATATGATATACTACATAGGCAATCGCGCAAAAGCGCCAGGCGGCCTTATGGTCAAGTGGTTAAGACGACGCCCTCTCACGGCGTAAACCCGGGTTCGAATCCCGGTAAGGTCACCAACGCCCCGGATCGTTTACGAAATCTCGTAGACGATCCGGGGCTTTTCTTTTTCCTCTGACTTTCCTCTCCTTCCCGCGTTTCCCACGCCGCTCCGTTTTTCGCCTCTGTGTACACCTCCCCGATATTCCCGTTTCTGTCATACTCCGCGAATTCCGTCCCCGTCTCGCTTCCGCAGCGATACTGTATGCCCGACACATAATGCGTGCTTCCCTATCACCCCACCTCATTACAAATATTTATATCTTCGCTTATTCCGGATTGATAATATAATCATCTTCCTCCGGCCGATTATCATTATAAAACAGAGACGAACAAGGAATACCCCATTCGTCTCTGTCTTTACTGAATATTATCGGGTTTTCAGATCAATCAATCTTTTCGTCTCTATCCGATTTGGTTGTATATTCTTCTAACAATCGATAGAATTCCCAAAAAGCTTCTTCCTCTGAATCACTAAAAAAGCATATAATTCGAGCCCAATTACGATTTATGCGCCTATGAAAATATCTATCCTCGATCCACTCTTGAAAACCTTGAAACTTACCCAAATCATATTTACCGGTTATTTCATACAAGCAATTCATATACCCATCCATAAATGATTTAAGTTTCGTTAAGGAAATAGTCCCTAAAAACATCAATGGCTTTTTCTTTATTTCAATTACTTTGTCGTAATAAGTTTTCAAATGACCACCTCTAAAAAGATAGTTTCTATAATTATTATAGCCGCTGTTCTCCGTAATGTCAACCCGATTCGACGTATATACACGGCATTTTCCCCACGCGTCGTAATTGTATCTCGCAACTACACTTCCCTGCGCGTCGCAGATTCGCACGATGTCCCCGCTCGTTCCGTACCGGTAATGATATACCTCCGTCCCGTTTTTCACCAGCCCGATCACTTGCTCCCCTTCGTACATATACCGGTACATCATCTGGATTCCGTTTTCCGTCACCCTTTCCCCCAATATCCGGTGGTTCCTTGTACACAAGAGACGGACGGGAAAGATCCCGTCCGTCTCTGTTTCGTTAGACGACATTTATCGTCTTTAATCGTCAGTTCTCATAAATACATAATATTTTTGCCATTCTTCGTCGCTTTTATCCTTTCCATAATCGCGTTCTTCTTCTCTTCTTACTCTTTTTTCCCATTCTTCACAGGCAATCTTTTTCCATTCCGCAAATGTTGTTTCGTTAATTGAATATACCTTTAAGATTTTTATCCGGCATTTTTTAGGCTCAGTATCCAATTTCGCACATATCAGCAAATAATTTTCCCCTTTTCGTCCAAAAAATAACTCCCTGTCTCTGTCTCCATTCATAAAATAATATTTCACATATCCGTCATCCGGATTACGATCAGACGGATCGGGTACTTTATCATAATCCATGCTGTTAAAACTTTCTACAATTCCCGCTTTAAAATCTGACAGTTCATTCAATTCTTTTACGTTATAAAAACGATAGTACATACTTAGCCCGATCCCATAACAAAATGAACCTTGCGCAAACTTTTTCTTCCTATGTCCGTTTCGCAAATATAATATACAATTCGTATAATAACAGTCATCATAATTCTTCTTTTCACAGACGAGCAAACTATGCTTTGAATCTATGTGTAACTCATAAATTACTTTCTTTTTCATTGTCCCATTCTCCATTATTTAATTTTAAAATAACGTTTTGCCCAATATTTCCCGGACCGTTTACATCACGCCAATCGCTAACGGCAAACCCATGCCATTTCAGATCGGGTGTATTGTTTTCACAACTATTTGCCGCCTTTGAACAATTTTCCGCTCCGTTTTCTCTCTTTTATGCGTTCAGAACCATTCGATTTTATCGGCGTCTTTTTTGTAAATGTCCAGACTGTATATGCAGACATCCGAATTGGAAAACGGCTTTTCGAAAAATCCGTCCGCATTCAGGGACAGGGTATGATTGATAATTACGCAGCCTTCCGTCCCTTCCCGGATTTTCAAAAAAGCATCGTAACAAAAAGCTCTGTACGCATGACGGAAATCGCAATGATATTCCGAGAGTATTTTCCGAAAATCATCCGTTTGCATGCGGTTTTTTAAGGGCAGTAAAAAATACGTGCCGGCGGCGATTGAAAAAATATCTTCCTCCCGCCCCGCTTCCGCGATTTCATTGCCTTTTCCGCTATAAAAACAGCGATATTTATGCAGATCGATTTTTTGTCCGATCAGGGCTTCTGCCCTTTTCACATCGGACAGATATTCATCGCTTTCCGGCAAAAAAACAAAACAGAGTTTTACAAAATCCTTCCGCCTTTCCGTCCGGAAATATTTTTCCGCCGATTTTATCTCCATTTTTCTCTCCTTATCCGTTCCCGATTATTTTGCATAAATGACAAGCCGCCGGTTTGCCGCTTCCATCTCCGAAGCAAACCCCATGGCATGCCTGAAACTCTCGTCAAAATCCTTCTTGGACAAATACCCCATCGCGAGCGAAAAAAGCCATTGCTCCGCCCTTTGGGGTTCTATCCATTTTTTTTTCAGCCATTCGGGCAGTCCGATCGAAAAAATGCTCATAAATTCTTCCAATAAACTTTCGTCCAAAAGCGTCAGATTTCTTTTCCTGTCTTTCCCCGTCCATGCCGGCACATCCGGAATACGTCCGATCATTGATTCTATCTACTGTTCATTATACTCCTTATCTCCCGTTCTGTCAACCGAATCCCGCAAAAATCCCCTCCCGCCGCAGCCGCGCCCTTTTCATCCGAGATTTATCTTCTCCCTGCCGTAGAAAAACGGACGCTTTTTACGCGTCCGTTTCCCGTTGCCCGGTTTATTCCGGTTTATTCTTTTACGCTGAATTCCTCTATATGCGGGCAGCAGATCTTTTCAAGCAGCGGCCCCGCAGGCGCCACATAATCGCACGCCTGTACGAGCAGCTTCTGCACCGCGGGCAATTTATAAGTGGGATACGTTTCGTGTCCGGGATTGAAATAGAAAAGTTTTCCCCGTCCCCGCTTGAAGACGCAGCCGCCGCGCAGGACCTCTCCGCCCCTGAACCATCCCACATAGACCAGCTCGTCGGGCGTGGGGATATCGAAAGGCTCCCCGTACATCTCTTCGTGCGGGATATCGATGAATTCCCCCAGCCCTTTCGCGACGGGATGCGCGGGATCGACGCACCACAGCCGTTCCTGTTCGGCGTCCTCCCGCCATTTCAGGGAGCAGGACGTACCCAACAGTTTTTTGAACATCTTGGAATCGTGCGCGGAATGCAGAAATACCATACCCATGCCGCGCAGTGCCCTGTCCGCGACTTTGGCGATCACCTCATCCGCCACGGCGAGATGATGCCAATGTCCCCACCAGAACATCACGTCCGTGGAGGCGATGATCTCGTCCGTAAGTTCTTCGGCGCCCTTTTCGTTCAGCGTCACGAGCGTCGTTTCGTACCCCGCTTGTTTCAAAAATCCGGCAATGCACGCGCCCATGCCTTCGGGATAGGCCTTTTTTCCCTCCTCCGAATCCATGGAGGCATTGTGTTCGCATACTACGGTAACTTTCATGGCTCCGCCTCAATCGAAATAATAAGGTTTGCCCGTCTTATCGGACTCGTAAATGCCTTCGAGAATCTGCGTGACGACGGCAGCCTGATCCGCCGTGACGTACAGCTTGCCCTTGCCGAGCACGGCGTTGGTAAACGTGACCGCTTCGAGATCCTCCGGCGCGCCCGACGACGCCCCTTCGAAAAAGTCGACGGAACCGCTTTTCAGATCGGGCCTGATCATCACCTGCTTGCCGCCGATGACCGTATTGATCCGCAGTCCGTCCAGCATGTCGGCGCCCGCCTTGTCCCCGCAGATGGTCGTCACCGCTTCGATGGGGTTTGCCATGTTCAGCGCCCAGCTGGATTTCAGATTGATCAGCGCGCCGTTCTTCATGACGATGAACCCGAACGCGCTGTCCTCCGCCGTAAACTTTTCGGTGTCCCAGTCCCCCCAGGCGTTGCCCGTGTTCTTCTGCTTGTTGAGTTTATGGAAGGTCTTGCCCACGCAGAAAGCGGGCTGATAATTGTCCATCATGAACAGCGTGAGATCGAGCGCGTGGGTGCCGATGTCGATGAGCGGACCGCCGCCCTGTTTTTCCTTGTCGATAAACACCCCCCAGGTAGGGACGGCGCGGCGGCGGACGGCGATCGCCTCCGCGTAATAAATATCGCCGAACATGCCGGCTTCCGCCTGCCCTTTCAGATAGAGGGAATCCGGACGATACCTGTTCTGATAGCCGATGGTCAGAACCTTGCCCGACTTATCGCGGGCGGAGATCATCTTTTTCGCCTCCGCGTAGTTCATCGCCATGGGCTTTTCGCACATGACGTGTTTTCCCGCTTCCAGCGCCGCCACCGCGATCTCGCAGTGCGAGCAGTTCGGCGTGAGCACGAACACCGCGTCGATGCTCTTGTCTTTCAGCAGTTCCCTGTAATCGGTATATACCTTCGCGCCGGGAGCGCCGTATTCTTTGCACGCCTTCTGCGCGCGCTCTTCTATGACGTCGCAAAAGGCGACCATTTCCGCTACGGGATTCCGCTTCTGCGCGGGCAGGTGTTTGCCGTTCGCAATGCCGCCGCAGCCGATAAAGCCCATTCTTACTTTTTCCATCTTCTTTTTTCTCCTTTATTTTCCGAGTTTTTTCATGTTTTCCAGACTGCGGCGGAGGTACTCCGCTTCGCCGCAGGGGAATTTTTCCACTTCGAGGACCGCCCATCCGATTCCCTGGCGCTTTGCCTCATCGAACACCGCCGCCATGCCGACGGCGCCTTCGCCCACGACGGGCTGCGCCGCTTCGCGGGCGTTTTCCTCCGCCGCCTCTTTGATGTGCACGAAGGACAATTTCCCTTTCAGCTCCCGCATCTTCTCCGCGGCGTCCAGCCCCGCCACCGCAGCCCAGAACACGTCGAGTTCCGCCGTCAGGCCCTTTACGTCCGCCAGAATTTTCCCGACGTAATCCTTTCCGTTTTCGAATTCGTGCGCATGGTTATGATAGCCGAACTCCACGCCCCGCGCGTCCAGAAGCGCCTTCGCCCTTTTCGCGTTTCCCACGAGCGCCGCATACTTTTCGGGCGATTCGAACTCCTCCGTGCCCGCCCAGGGAATAAATACGTATCTGATTCCCAGCGCGTCGATAAAGGGCAAATTTGCCTCCACCGCTTCGGGGCGGATGTGCGCGGAAATGCCTGTCAGACCGTATTCCGCAAGCAGCGCCTTCATCTCTTCGGGGGTCTTTCCGTAAAACCCCGCGAATTCCACGCCGTCGTAACCGGCTTCCGCAACCAGCCGCAGCACTTCTTCCGCGCCGCTCTTTTCCGCGGTTTCCCGCAAACTGTACAATTGCACTCCGTATTTCATAGATTATGCCCACCACATATTGCCGTTGTTTTCGGTGATAATGCTCTCTTTCACCAGCCTGATCGCCTTTTCCAGGCCCTCTTTCGGGGACATCAGGCCGTCTTCGTGTTCGATGGAAACGGAATCGTCGTATCCCGCCACTTTGAGCGCGGAAAAAATCTGTTTCCAAAGCCCCGCGTCGTGCCCGTAGCCGAGGGTGCGGAAAGACCAGGCACGCCCCTTCATCTCGGTGAAGGACTTCGTGTCGAGAACGCCGTTTTTGCGGATATTGTGTTCGATGAGCTGGGTATCCTTGGCGTGGAAATAATAGATCGCGCCGGCGTCCCCGAGATCCCGGATGACTTCCGGAATGTCCATGCCCTGCCAGAAGAGATGGGAGGGATCTATATTCGCGCCGATCATCTCCCCCGCCGCTTCGCGCAGGCGCAGAAGGGTTGCGGGGTTATACACGCAGAACCCGGGATGCAATTCGAGGGCGATTTTTTTCACGCCGTTGTCCGCCGCAAACTTCACGGCTTTTTTCCAATAGGGAATGAGCACTTCCTTCCACTGCCATTCCAGCGCCTTGGGATAATCGGGCGGCCAGGCACAGGTGATCCAGGACGGCGCCTTGGCGTCGGGATCGGAACCGGGACAGCCGGAAAACGTGACGAGCCTGTCCACGCCGATCTGCCCCGCCAGGACGCAGGCGGCCTCAAAATCCGCCTCGAACTTTTCCGCCGTCGCCTTGTCGGGATGCACGCAGTTCCCGTGCACCGCCAGGGCGGAAATGCCCATATTATACTTTTTGAAAGTCTCCAAAAGCGCTTCCCGCGCCTTTTTGTCCTTGCTCAGAACGAGCGCGTCCGCATGCGCTTTTCCGGGATAGCCGCCCACGCCGAGCTCGAACTCGTCCACGCCCAAACCCGAAAGATACTTTAAGCTCTCGTCGAGAGTGTAATCGCCGAGAATACCGCTTACGACACTGATTTTCATGATCTGTTTCTCCCGATTTCAGATTTTTTCTTTAATGACGGCGTTGTCCCTTGCGGAACGTTCCGCCGCTTCCATCAGTTTATATACGCGCACGACCTCTTCCCGCCGGATGGCTTTTTCCGCCTTTCCCGCGCAGGCCGCCGCAAAATTTTTATAAAAGGCAAAGGGCTCCGCATGCACGACGGAAAGGGGTTGTTCCTCCACCGAATTGCCCTCTCTCGGCGCCATGGTGCGGGTGAAGCCGTTCCCTGCCCGGATCCCCTGCAGATTTTTGTCCTCCCGGACGAGCACTTTCGTCATGCCGCCGTTCAGATTCCAATCCGCCACGGTGGCGGTGCCTTCCGTGCCGTACACCTGCCAGCGCGGCAGATTGCGGAAACAGTCGGTGGCCACGACGATGCGGTATCTGATTCCGTTTTCGAAACTGACGGTCAGATGGAACCCGTCCTCCACCTCTTCGCCGTAAATATAGCTGTATTCGCAATACAGGCTTTTCACGGAGGATCTGACCATCATCAGCATCTGATCGATGAGATGTACCCCCCAATCGAGCATCATGCCGCCGCCCCGCGCCTTTTCCTTCCGCCAGGCGCCCGGGATTCCGTTGCCGCCCGTCACGCGCGATTCGATGCAGTACACCGGGCCGATCAGCCCCTTGTCCACGATGTTTTTCACCGTCAGAAAATCGTCGTCCCAACGGCGGTTCTGGTGCACTTCAAAGACCACGCCCGCCTTTTCCGCGGCGTCGTACATCTCTTCCGCTTCGCGGCTGCTCAGCCCTATGGGCTTCTCGCAGATAATGTTTTTTCCCGCCGCGGCGGCAGCCTCCGCGTACTTCGCGTGCACGTCGTTCGGCGTCGCGATCAGCACCGCCCCGACGGACGGATCCGCCCAGATCTCCTCCGGGCTTTTATACGCCCGATACCCGTTCTTTTCCGCAAGCGCAAAACGCTGCGGATCGATGTCGTAAACGCCTTTGACGCAAACGGGAATTTCGGGATTTCCGCCGCAATATTTTTTCAGGCATTCGGCATGATAGCCGCCCATGCCGCCATAGCCGATAATGACAAGATTCATTTGCATTTCTCCGTAAAAGGATTGACTTCTCCTTTCTTTGATGATATAATGATACCACTGAATATTGCGAATTTCCACTCATTATTCCACAATCATCTGCCATATATTGACATTATGAAACGGGACATCATTTACGAAGGCTTCCACGACAAAACGGACGCGATCAAATTTTTCAAAAACGAGCATTACGATACGTTGCCGCATTTTCACCGCTGCATCGAGATTCTGTACATCATCGACGGCGCCATCGACTGCACGGTCAACGAACAGAAATTCCGCGCCCGGAAAGACGAATTGATTTTCGTGCGCCAATGCGGCGTGCACGAACTCAAAGCCGCGCCCGATTATTCCGATTTCGTATTGATCATCGGGCAGCGCTATTCCGACGATTTTCAGGGGATCTTTCAGACGGAAACGCTTCCGGCGCATCTCGACGACCGGGAGTTCAACCGCGGCATTCTTCCGCATCTCCGGGCGCTCAACGGCCTTTCCGGCTCCTCTTCCGAGCTCGTCAAAAAGGGCTATATCGACATCATCATCGGCAGCCTTTTAGAACATTACAAAACCATTCCGGCGTCCGCCACGCCCAAAATCAGCATGATCATGGAGGCGCTGAATTACATCGACGAGCATTACGCCGAACCCATTTCTCTCGATTCGATCTCCTCCGTTTTCGGGTACAATAAATATTATTTTTCCCGGCTGTTCAATACCTATATCGGGGAAAATCTGAACAATTATATCAATATGGTGCGCATCCGGAATATCGTCTCGGCGGCAAAAAAACGGGACAATCCCTATCTTTCCGAATTGGTCTTCGAAAACGGTTTCGATTCCATGACGACGTTTTACAGGAGTTTTTCCAAATTTTACGACCGCCCTCCGACGGAAGTTTTCAAAAAGAATTAAAGCGCATCTTTGGCGTTTCTCCGTTCGGCGCCAAAATATGTCCCCGAAATTCTGTCGTTTTTGGCGGCATACCATTTGTCTTTATGTGAAAAGAGCCTGACGTCCGCAAACGTCAGGCTCAAAATTTTATATTCTGAACGACTCGAATTTCAGACGAATATGAGAACTGTTAACCCCCGCTCTTTCAATGTAATCATCCGTGCACTCCTCTTATAATCAATTCTTCTGAAAGGCTTTTGCCTCCTGCTCCGAATCCAGAAATCGTTCTATCATCTCCATAAATTCTGTCTCGGAACAATGTACACGGTCTATGGTTGTTCCATATATACCTATAAGATCCACTGTCCCGTCTATATTATATAATCTTAAACATATTCCACTTGGTATATCCGGGGGATCATTCCATATATAAGTATATCTGATTTCCGACAGCTCTTTCAGAATTAAATCCGATTCCTCCTCATCCAAACTTTTTAATATAATTATACTTTGCGAATCTGTGGGAACTTCTACAATTTCAACTTTTTCCGCATTATTTTTCAGCTCATCATAAGAAAAATAATGCGCTTTATCCAAAAAACAACCGTCGAGAAAAAACAGTGTTAACACCATAACAACATTCAAAAATAACGTTTTTTTCATCTGATACCTTCATAAAAAATTCTCAAAAATAAATCCCCTAAGAAAACGGCCAATAAACTTTATTTCGGGCGCAAAACGGGATATGTTTTCTGTCGTGCTGAATCCCCCGGTTTCCGGACGGATTCTTAATACCTCAACGCCCGCCGTCGGCCATTTTCACTTCCGACGCCGATTCGGCTATGAAATTTTTTCGATGACGGGATTAAACCATAAAATATTTTTATTCTGATCGACAACCCATGAATAACCGAAAATTTTTAACTGATACTTCGCCCCTTTCGCCGAATTTTTCATGTGCGTTCGCAGTCCTGTTTTCACTGCATGACGGTTAAATTGTTTCTCCGTGAAATACTCGCCGAGCGCCTTGAATTGTTCCTCAAAAAGCAGCTTCTGCTCCTCATCACAAGTTAAAAACCAACCTTTTACAGCCGGGGGAATTTTTCCGTTATAACTTTCAAACCTTTCCTTTTTAACGGGATTCGAAGCGAACAATTTTTCTATCTCTGCAAATTTTTCAGGCGAAACTTTTTCGCACCAAAACACATGGCAAAAATCCATTCCGTTCAAAAAATTCATCTTTGCATTGAAGCCTCTTTTCAGGATCAGAACATATCCGTTCGGTTGCCGTTCAAAATAATTCTCTTTTATATCGACAACCGACCAATATCCGGATAATTTTTTGCTTGAAACCCAATCGCCGATTTTTATTCCCTTCAAATCAAACGGATCCATGATTCCTCCTGTCAGATTTTAATGAATGGATATATTCATCTATGACAATATCCGAAAAATTTTTTAGCCGGCCATTTTCAGCCCGCCGCCGAAGCCCTGCTGCAAAACCTTCCCCCCATCCTTCCTGCCTCTATCTTACCACAATTTCCCGGCGTTGTCAAGGGGGAAAAACGATATTTCCGTCCGCCCCCGCCGCCCGATAAAACCCGGAATTTATACAAAGAAAAGCAAAAGGGCCGGCAGAAATTCCGCCTGCCGGTCCTTGCAGATATCCGCAGATGCGCAGATATCCCCTTTATAAATTCATAAATTCATGCTTTCATACGCCGGCAGCGCGATTCCGCCGCCCTCTGCGATCCGTCAAAGAAAAGCGCCGTTGCACACCTGAAGGACCTGACCGCGCACTGCCCTGCCCGTTTTGCCGTCCATAAATCCGCCTCCCGTGAAAAATATCCTTTAATGCAGGCTGAGCCTGATCTGCACTTCGCCCTGTCCCGCCCCGAGAAACGCTTCCAGTTCGGCAGCGGAAAGCCCCTGTATCCTGCCGACGGGCGTATAGGACCACGAATTGCTTCCGTAAAAGACGACGATCTGATTGCCCTGATAGAGCATCACGTCTCCCGGCCGGGCGTCAATGCGCGAATTGCTCTCGGGAAGGGAATGCCCGAGCGCCCCCACCTTTTCAAAGCCGCCGTAGTCGTCCGCGGTACAGACGATATCGCCTCCTTCCAGAAGTCCGGCGAGCGCCTTGGTCGCCTCGTTTTCGGCAAGGGCAACTTCCGCCCTGCCGCCGCCGATATACATATACATGATTTCCGCCTCCTCTTCATGCTCGTTTCCGCCGTTTTCATCTCCGCCGTCCGAAGTCAGATCGGAAACGGGCGGCACGCTCCCTTCGTCCGACTGCTCCTGCCGGACGCCGTCGCTTTCCGACGGAACTCCCCCGCCGCATCCGACAGCGGCGAAGACCATGCACCCCGCCAGAAGTGCGGCAAAAATACAGCTTGGCAACTTTTTTTTCATGCCCGCCTGCCTCCTTTCAGGTCCGCCTCTATTATAGCCCGAATCCGATTCCATGTCAAATATTTATATTGCATGGCGATCGATAGCTTCCGGCTATACTTCGCGATATACTTCGCGAAAGAGGCGCGGGCGCAAGACGGCAGCGTCCGCAGGCGCCCCGCCCCTTTCAACGTCCCCGCAAAAGGGTCTTTACGCAGGAAAACGCAATTTCGTAAACGGACATAAACACGTAGTCCGCGTCCGCGTTTTTCATGGCTTCCCGCTGTTTTTCCGTCACGTTCGTATAGGGATATATCCCGAACATAAAAGGGAAAAAGACATAGATGAAATTCTGCACTTCGTCCGCGCCCATGTCGGGGAAGAACTTTTCCACACACCGCGCGACGAGTTGCAGCGACTTCCCGTAAGCGCGCTTGAACCGGGTAAGGTTTTCCATACGGCTGCTGCTTTCCAGATCGTAGTGATTCATGGACATGATCTTTAAAAGCCGCTCCCGCTTTTCGAGCGAACGGGCGAGCCTGTCCGCAAATTCGTCCGCAGACAGGCGCTCGTTCTCCTCCGAAATCGCCGTCAGATCGTCGTTCCAGAGGTCGTATTCCCGCTCCAACAGGGCGAGAAAGATCTCTTCCTTGGTCTGGAAGTAATTGTAGATGGAGGTGCGCGTAAAGGACGTGGCGCTGCCGACGTCCTTTAAGGTCAGATCTTTGAAAGAGGTCGTCTCGTACAGTTGCGCACAGGCGTTGATGATCTCGTCTCTTCTCGCGTTTGTCTGTTCTCTGGTCACTTTGGGCATAGTTCACCTCACGCCGCGCCCCCTGCCGCAGAAAGGCGCGGCGCCGTTCTTATTTTCGTCCTTATGGATTTTCGTCCTTATTTGCCGCCGTTCTTATCTATTATAGCCGCCGGGCGGCGCTCTGTCAATCCTTATGCGGCCTCTGCGGAAAGGATTTCCGAAAGCCAGTCGGCGACGCGGGTCTGCGCGGACGAGAGCCGGGAAGAGGTAAAATGCAGATTCCCCGCAAAATTTATCTCCGGATAGCCCTCCCGCAGTCCGTTATACGCCCCGTTCCCGCTGCTCGACCCGCTCGTGGAAAAGGTATATACCCTTTTGTCCGCGAACGGATAGCTTTCGAGAAAGGTCTGAACGATGCGCGGCGTCGACGATTTCAACGGTGTGCCCCGCGCTCTCCGCGCCCTGCCGGAAACTGTCCGCAAGCAGATATGTGGAACCGCGGCGGTTGGGGCTTCCCTGCAAGATGACGATCTTCATGCCTTCGCCCCCCGTCATTTGCCCTTATGGAAGGAAAGGCACCTGCCGAGCATCTCCCCCGTTTTCAGATAGGAATAGGCGGGAAACTCGAACAATACCGGTTTGAGCGTGTCGTAATTGATCTTGCCCTGCGCGTCGAGATGCTTTTCGTCCACATACGTCCCGTCGATCGTGCAGATAAAACTTTCAAAGCCCTTCGTCTCGTATATGTCCGCCACCGTGCATTCGACGGAGAGCGGCGCCTTTCCGATGACCGGCGCGCCGTGTTCTCCTCTCTCCCACGCAAACAGCGCCGATTTGTCCTCCTTGTTTCCGCTCACCGCGCCCGCTTCGTCCGCTTCGGGCAGCATTCTTTCGTCCACGAGATTGACGGAAAGTTTTCCTTCCTTTTTGATGCAGCCGTTGATAAAATGCGGCGCGGCCAAGCTGACCAATATGCGGTCGTGCCCGATGATCCCCATGTGCGCGACGAGCGTCCAGGTGGGTTTTTCTCCGTTCATCGCCCCGATCACCGCAAGCGGCATGGGATACAGCGCCGGCGCAGTCCCTACGTTCTTCTTCATGACAATTTCTCCTTATTTTTGATTGCCGACCGCCGTTTTATCCGCCGGAATTTCCCCGACAAACAAAACTGACACCGTGTCAGTATCTGTATTGTACTCCAGACCTGACACGATGTCAATTATTTTTTACCTATTTTTTAATCTTTTGCGATAAAATTTTCCGACGAACCGACTCGCCGTCCGATCCCCGAACCTTTTATTCCCTCCGTCACTTCGTGACACCTCCCCATACATCTCCGTTTCGTAACATTTTTTCACGAAAAAATGTTACGAGAGCCTGCGGAAGGATTAGAAAGGACTCCTACCCTCGGCGTGCCGCCGCAACACCCTGCTACCATGGCTCCCTTGTGCAAAAGCTGTCACCAAAAGTCCTCCCTTACCATGGCTCCCTTGTGCAAAACGTCGGCACGAAACTGCCCCAACCTTGGCTCCCTTGCACAAAAGCTGTCACCGCAAGCCCCCCGCCATGGCTCCCTTGTGCAAAGGGAGCCGGCATGCGCAAGCATGACTGAGGGATTGTCCCGCAAATATGCGCTTTCTCGGGCAGAACGACACACCATGTATCTGACGAACGCCTAAAAATCCCCCTTTTCCGGCTTGCAGAATCCCCGCCGCCGCGTCTCGATCAGATGATATTCGCTCTTCTTTTCGAAGGAAAATTCTACGGGGCTGTCGGGAGAGGCGAACAGTTCCTCCCCCGTCACGTCCGCGATCAGGCTGTACCCCGTCCCGCACAGGCACATGGGCACGCCGTAGGAAAACGCCGCCGCCCGCAGAAGCATCCCTTCGGTAAAATCGGAGACGACCCCGAAGGGGCAGAGCACGAAATCGCTTCCGCACACCGCCAGGGTGCGCAGCACTTCGGGAAAATACATATCTTCGGCGACGGCGACGCCCAGCCTGCCCGCCCCCGTCTCGTACACCCGCAGCCCCGCGCCGCTCGAAAACTCCCCGTCCGCGGCGTTGAGCATATCGGACACGCCGAGTATCCGCCCCTTTTCGGCGACGACGGCGGACTTGCGCCGGATGCCGCGGGTATCGGTGACGCAGCCGCAGACGACGATGTTTTTATTTTCGCGGGAGAGGATGGCGACGTCCTCAAAGAACCCCGTCTCCCCTTTGAGTTCCCGTTCGTAACTGACTTCGCCGAGGGACTGAAACCCGCACAGAAGGACGTCGGCGTCGCTGCCGCCGAAATCGTCCCAAAAGGAATGCAGGGTGCCCCTGCTCAGAAAACAAATCCGCATAACCCGCCGCCTCCCCTTTACAGTATATCGGCAAAGCGGCTTTTTTGTTACAGCACCGGCTTTCCGCCGTGATTCCCGCCGATTTCCGTCCCCCGACGGCACCGTCCGTCCGTCACACAGGTAAAAAAATTCTTTTCGCTTAAAACCTTTTCCAATTTTTCAAAGGGAAGGTATTGTCCGGAAATCTTGATCACCCGCCAGGAGCCATATTGTTCATAAAATTTTCTGAAAAATAAAATCTCCGCATTCCCGTAACGGGCACATCTCTTGTCGTCCGTTTTATATACGATGCCGACGCAAGCGCCCTGCATATTATACGTCAGATATCCGTTTTTTCGGTGCCTGCCGACCGAACGTTCCTCATAAGAGAAATCGTCGCGGTCCAGGTCATAGCTTGCCTTGTTTTTGCTGATACAAATTTCCAGTTCCGGGTCGTAAATCATTTTTCGTCCTCCGTATGATTTTCTTTTTCTATTTCAGTCAAAAGCGCTTTGGCATCTTGCACTTCCGAATCGTCCAATACGTCGCCGTATTCTTCCAATATGCGTTGCAGTGCATACTCCGACTGTCCCGAATCGATCAGTTCCCGCACGGCCTCCAATCTCTCTTCCCGCTCCGCGGACGAATAATTTTCCGTCACTTTCACATCGCGCAAAGGCAGGCGTTTCGCCTGTCGGTAATATTTGATAAAAAAGCGCGCGCCGCAAACCGCCGTCAGCAAATATCCCCCCACGCCTGCGCCGCCCGCCGCCGCGCAGATTAAAGTCGTAATATAACGGGATCTCGCGTTTCGCCATCCCTTCGCGCAAGAACACAAAATGGAGAACAGACCTCCGACAAACATCGCCACGCCGAAAAGCGGCTTAAAGAAAAGCGCCCCGTACACGAGAAGGGTAAGCTGCGGCGACTCCGCGGAACCGCCCAAGCCCACCGCGACGCCCGCAGACCCCACCGACAGTAGTATGTCGAAGAGAATATCGAACGTCATGCCGCACGCCCCTAAAATCGCCGCGACCCCGATCAGGCACAGCCAGATGTCCTCCGTTCCCCTTTCTTCCTTCATATTTCTTCCTCCGCTCGTCTTATCCGTTCGTTTTATCCGCTCGTCTTATCCGTTCCCGCCCGCCGCCGCACATCGCGGACGTTTTTTCATTCATCTGATCCCTGCCCCTCATCTTTTCCGTCAGGTTCCCGCCTCTTTTCGCAATGCGCGGCATACGCCGTCAGCGCAAAGCAGACGAATACCGCCGCAAGCGAAAGGAAATTCCACCAATAGAATCCCCCGCCCGCGCGCAGGAAAAACGCGGCATACGCGACCAGGGCGACGCCGCAGAGCGCGCAGCAGACAATCCCGGCGACAAACGCCGCCCGGGCGTTCCCCTTTCCGCGCGAACGCACGAGGCAGGCGATCCCCGACGCAAGGGCGGAGAGTCCCGCGGCGGGCTTGCAGAGAATCCCCCCGGCAGCGAGCGACATCTGCGCCTCCAAAACCGCCTCTTCCGCGCCCGCCATGGCGGCAAAGGCGTTTCCCAGCGCCCCCGCGACAATCATCGCCAGATCGAGCGCCACCAAAAACAGACACGCCGCGGCAAAAACGCACAACGCGATCCCCGCCGCCAGCATTGCCCTCTTTGCCCTATCCGACCGAAAATCCGCTTCTTTTGTCATTCATCTCACCCCTGTATGCCGCATTTTTTGTTTTTCATCCTTAAAGGGCTAAAAAATACAGACGGGGACGCCCGGAAGGACGCCCCCGAAAAACTCAATTTTTTCCCGCTTTGCCGAGCATCCCGTCGACGCTCTTTTTCAATTCGCCGAGTTTCTCTTCCGCCGTCGCCTCATCGGGCGCGCGGAGGGAGTAATAAATTTTCAGCTTCGGCTCCGTCCCGGAGGGGCGCACGCAGACAAACGAACCGCCCTCCAATTCGTAATACACGCAGTTGCAGGCGGGGATGTCGATGGGCTGCACTTCGCCCGTGGCGCACACTATCCGCGAAGGCACGCTGTAATCGCGCACCGCCTCCACCGCAAACGGCGAAAGGGAAGTCACTTTCATCCCCTTCAAAGCGTCGACGACGGCGTTCATCTCCTTCATCGCGTTGAGCCCCGAATACTGCACGGAGATATTTTTGTCGAGGACATAGCCGTACTTTTCGTAAATTTCACACAGGCGGCGATAGACGGTCTTGCCGAGATAAGTATAATAGCAGACCATCTCCGCGCAGAGCATGGATGCGACGACGGCGTCTTTGTCCCGCGCGTGGATGCCGCGCAGATACCCGCACGACTCTTCGAAGCCGAACACGAAGGTATGCGAACCGTCCTTCTCCCATTCCTTGATCTTTTCGCCGATAAACTTGAACCCGACGGGCGTCTCGAACAATTCGACGCCGAAGTCGTCGCAGATCGCCTTGGCCATGCCCGTCGTGACGAAGGACTTGACGACGGCGGCGCCCACGGGCATCGCGTTCTCCTCTTCCAGACGGGTGAGGATATAATCGAGCAGCAGAATGCCCACCTGATTCCCGGACAGCGCGACGAATTCCCCGCCGTCGTTCTTGACGGCGACGCCGAGCCGGTCGGAATCGGGGTCTGTCCCGAACACGACGTCCGCGTGGATCTTGTCCGCGAGCGCGATGCCCATGGACAGGGTCTCCTTAAATTCGGGATTGGGCACCTTTACGGTGGAGAAATCGGGGTCTTTGGTCGTCTGTTCTTCGACGACGGTGACGCCGATGCCCAGCTTTTTCAGAATCGCCATGACGGGCACATACCCGCTCCCGTGCACGGGGGTATAGACGAGTTTGAGATTCGCCCCGCACTTTTTCACCGCTTCGGGGGAAAGGCGGAGACGGGAGAGCTCTTCGATGTAATCTTCGTCGAGTTTGTCGGGCACCGCCTGAATAAGCGCGCTGCCTTCCTCCCCGGAAACGGAGAGATAGTCGTCGATCTTCCGGATATGCGCCACCACTTTTTCGGTGTCTTCGGGGGACATCTGCGCCCCGTCCTCGCCGTACACCTTATAGCCGTTGTATTCTTTCGGATTATGGCTCGCGGTGATCATGATTCCCGCAAAGGCGTGCAGATAGCGCACGGCATAGGAGAGCATGGGCACGGGATGCACGTCGCCGAACAGCCACACTTTCACCCCGTTTTTCGCGAGCACGCCCGCCGCAGCTTTGGCAAATTCGTCCGACTTTCTTCTCGTATCGTAAGAGATGACGACGCCGCGCGCCTTCGCGCCTTCGCCCTGTTCGGAGATGAACGCCGCCAGCCCCTGCGTCGCCCGCATGACGGTGTAGACGTTCATCATGTTCGTGCCGAAGCCGATGATGCCCCGCATGCCCGCGGTGCCGAATTCCAACTCCCCGCCGAAGCGGTACTCCTGCGCCTTTTCGTCGCCGGCGATGCCTTCCAGCTCCTTTCTGCCCTCCGCCGACAGGCGGGGATCGTTCAGCCATTTCCGATAATTTGTCCGATAATCCATTCTTTCCGACCTCCTTTTTTGCCTTGTCTTCCCGCTCCGGACCCCGCGCCCGCAAACCGCGCGCCCTCCGGGAGCACCCGATATTCTACTGTTTTGAGAAGAAAATTATTCTTCCTTTCCGCCTTCCGGCGCAGATTTTTCCGCGGCGGACTCCTCCGCTTCCGGCGGGATTTCTTCCGGCTCTTCGCCCGGCGTTCCGGTCGCCTCGCCGACCGTCCCTTCCTCCGGAATTTCCGCCGGCTCCCGCGCAGCCTCTTCCGCCCCGTCGGTACCTTCCCCGGCTCCCGCGGCGTCGAGCGCGTTCAGCACGGCGTCCAGCCGGCTCTCCGCCTCTTTCAGCCGCCCGTCCAGCTCCCCGGCGAGTTCCGCCGTCCTTTCCAGCCCGGCGATCCCCTCCTCCTGCGCTTCGGTCCCCTCTTCGTCGGGATCCTCCATCGTATCGAAGAAATGCTGACTGTCGCCGCGGTCGCGGTTGGTGGCGATGCGGTCGTAGGTGACGAAATATTTCTTGCCCTGCACCGTATAATAGTTCACGAACTGTATGCAGATAAACAGGAAATAGGAGGCGGGCACCGTGATGAGGAGGGCGCTGCCGATCGTGCAGACGGCGGCGACGACGTTCACGATGATGACGAGATAGACGGCGACGATGTAAATCGCAAACATCTTGGAGCCCTGTTTTTTCAGGCTCGCGCCGCCGAAGCGCATCGCCCTGCCCACGGACATATCGTCCGACGCCATCGCGGGCATCCACATCGAAGTGAGGGTGAGTTTCAGCGACTGACAGACCACGACGAGGGTCACCGAAAAGAAGAGCGCCAGAAGCAGATTGAGGAAGGAAAAGAGATAGAAAAACAAAAACCAGCAGAGCGCAATGGTCGCGACGTCGCACAAGAATACGATGGGCACATAGACGACGCTGTAAATGCTCGCCTTGCCGAGATTTTTGACATACGCCGCCGCAAAGGGCATTTCGGCATAGGTCGCCATGCGGTCGTTCAGAATGCTGCCGACGGCAAAATAGCCGAGGGTATCCAAAAATCTGCCGAGCAGATAGACGACGGCGACGCCGACCAGCGACCAGACGATCTGGGACATCTTGGAGCGTATCAGCGCCATAAGCGCAGACACGGTATCCCCGAAATGTTCCTGAAATCCCTCCAGAAAAGCGCTGTCGCCGCCGATAAGCGCAGACAGGAACCCCTTTATATCCCCCACGAGCGCGGACATCTCCGTACTTTCGAGAATATCGATCAGTCCGGGCAGCAGCAGAGCGGCGATCAAAGCCGCCGTCACGATGCCGATGACGAGTTTATATAACAGGATCTTATAGACGTTCTTGAAATTTTCCATCAAGAGTCTCGTACTGTTCCGAAAACGCATAATTCCACTCAGCTCCCGAATTTCAGAAATGATAATATGATTTCAGATCGGCGCGTTCCATCTGCGCGCGGTCGAAATAGACGACCTGCATCCGGATGCAAAACGTCGCGATCATAAAGGCGTACAAAACGGCGGCGAGCAGAAATCCCGCCCACTGCCCGGGCACAAAAATACAGCACAGGGAAAGCAGTATTTCCGCCACCATGACGCTGAACCACTGTCCCAAAACGATCTTGATCTTCACGGGCGCCACCAGCTGATAGGAGTAGCGGAGCGCTTCGAAGGCGCGGAATCCGGTGATCTGCAGACAGGGCAGCCAGAGATAGAAAAGGGATACGATGTACAAAAGCACGAAGTGCATCCCTAAAAAGACGAGGACGGACAGGATGTACTGCGCCACGGCGCTGCCCGGCAAAAAAGACGAGAAGAGCAGCGCGGAGGTCACAAGCGACCAAAGCTCGTAAATGGCGACGAGCAACACGGCGATCCCCGCGGTGGAGATCAGGTTGTCGTTTAGTTTGGAAAAGACTCCGTTCAGCGTCCGCTTGCCGATGCGCATATGCTTTTCCATAAAGGCAAACAGCAGCGACGCGCACAGCACGAGCAGAACGACCCCGACAAGCCCGGTCAGAAAAGTCTGCCAGGAGCGGAAATTGAGGACGGAAACCGCATGAAAAATCTCGGGAAATCCCCCGCCGGGATCCCCCGTAAAATAATCCGTCAGGACACGGGTGACGGCTTTCTTGTCCAAAGAAAAGGAAAGAAAGACCGCCGGGATCAGAGCGAACGGAAATATGTACCAGAAATTCTTAAACAGGTATTTGATTGACTGAACGGTATATTTCATAGATGTCTTTCCTCTTCTTTATTATACATCAAAAAGTCATTCCTGTAAAGTATTTTCAACGAAAAAACGCGGAAGAACTTCCGCTCTCCCGCATTTTTTGTCTTCGCCCGCTCCCCTTCCGGCGAAAAGGGAGCGGGCGAACGTCTGCCGGCGACAAAATCCGCCACTCATCAAATCCCTGCCCCCGCAAAACTTCCTCACGAGATGAATAATGCTCGAATTTCCTCCAAACAGGATAAACCGAAGTTTAAGGCGTTAGTCGCTCGTCGGACGCGAAGGGCGCGGATTCGGCGCAGGGAGTGTACATAATAGTACATGACCAAGCCGAAACGCAAGCCCGCCGTCCCACGAGATGAATAACTCCTGAACTTCCTCAGAGCCGGTTCGAGCGAAGTTTGAAGCGTTAGTCGCTTGCCAGACGCGAAGCGCGAGGCTTTCCGCCGGGGAGCGTACTTAAACGTACGTGACCCAAGGAAAACACAGCGCGACAAAGTATGGCAAGATGAATAACGCTTGAACTTCCTCAAAGTCGGCTAATGCGAAGTTTGAAGCGTTAGTCGCTCGTCGGACGCGAAGGGCGCGGATTCGGCGCAGAGAGTGTACATAATGGTACATGACCAAGCCGAAACGCAAGCCTGACAAAGTCCCACGAGATGAATGACGCTCGAATTTCCTCAAAACTGGTCTGAGCGAAGTTTGAAGCGTTAGTCGCTTGCCAGACGCGAAGCGCGAGGCTTTCCGCCGGGGAGCGTACTTAAACGTACGTGACCCAAG
>DVGN01000069.1 GCA_018712725.1 Candidatus Scatosoma pullicola | reverse complement strand
CCTTTTACGTCCAGGAGGAGCATCCCGCTCGCGTCCGAATAATCGGTGACGAACGCGCCCGAAAGCCGATAGGCGAGATAGTCCTTAGGCAGCATGATTTTAGCGATGCGCGCGAAGTTTTGCGGTTCGTTTTCCTTCATCCAGAGGATTTTCGGCGCGGTAAATCCCGCAAAGGCGATGTTTCCCGTATATGCCGAAAGTTTGTCCTTCCCCACGCTTTCGTTGAGGTACCCGGTCTGCTTTTCCGTCCTGCCGTCGTTCCACAAAATGGCGGGGCGAATGACCTTGTCCTCCTTGTCCAGCGCGACCAATCCGTGCATCTGTCCGCCGAAGGAAATGCCCTTCACCGCGTCCCTGTCCTGCCCTTTCAGCAGTTCCTCCATCCCCCGCAGCGCCGCCGCAAACCAATCTTCGGGATTCTGTTCGCTCCAGCCGCTCTGCGGGTAAAATACGGGGTAGGTCTGCGTATTCTCCGCCAGAATCCTGCCGTCTGCGGCGACGAGCAGCAATTTCGTCCCGCTCGTCCCCAGATCGATGCCGATATAAGTGTTCATTTTCATGCCTCTCCCGTTATATAAAAACCTCTTCCTCTTTATTATAGCAGATTTTTTCTTCTTCGGCAAGACTTTGCGCCGCATTTTCCGCCCGAAAATGCAGCGCTCCCGAAACTCCGGCAATCTGCCGGCTTCGGGAGCGCCTGACGCCGGCAAAATCAGCCGAACGGATTTTCGGACGGATACCTGTCCCCCGCCGGGCGGTTGTACCCGATTTCTTCATACGGCACACCCAGGTATTTGAATACCTCAAAGAGCGCCCGCCCGTAATGCCCGAACGCCACCGCTCCGTGGTGCGGGAAATTCTTCTCGATCAGCACATGCCGATAAAACCGCTTCATCTCGGGGATGGCAAAAATGCCGATGCTCCCGAAAGAATGCGTCTTGACGGGAAGCACCTCCCCTTCCGCCACATAGGCGCGCAATTTATTGTCCGCCGTGCTCTGCAAGCGGAAGAAGGTGATGTCCCCAGGCAGGATATCCCCTTCCAGCGTCCCCTGCGTGACTTCTTCGGGCAGCGATCTCGCCATGATCAGCTGGTATTTCATCTCGCAGAAACACAGCTTTGTCGAACAGGTATTGCCGCAATGGAAGCCCATAAAGGTATCCGTGTGCTTATACGGGTATTTCCCTTCGATGTCCGCCGCGAACAAATCCCCGGGTACCGTGTTGTTGATGTCCAGAAGGGTCACGGCGTCCTCCGACACGACCGCCCCGATAAATTCGGACAGCGCCCCGTAGATGTCCACTTCGCAGGACACGGGGATTCCCCTGCCCGTAAGGCGGGAATTGACATAGCAGGGCACGAACCCGAACTGCGTCTGAAACGCCGGCCAGCACTTGCCCGCCACCGCCACGTATTCGCGGCTTCCCTTATGCGCCTCTATCCAATCGAGAAGGGTCAGCTCGTACTGCGCGAGCTTGGGCAATATCTCCGGCTTTTTGTTGCCTTCGCCCAGCTCTTTTGCCATATCGGCAACCACTTCGGGGATGCGCTTGTCCCCGTCGTGTTTGTGGAAGGCTTCGAACAGGTCGAGCTCGCTGTTCTCCTCGATTTCCGCGCCTAAATTATACAGCTGCTGAATGGGCGCGTTGCAGGCGAGGAAATTGGTGGGACGGGGCCCGAAGGAAATGATTTTCAGGTGCTTCAACGCGTACACGGTACGGGCGATCGGCAAAAATCCGCGCAGCATGTCCGCGCACTCCTCCGCCGTCCCCACGGGATATTCGGGGATGTACGCCTTCACGCCGCGAAGTTTCAGATTATAACTCGCGTTGAGCATGCCGCAATAGGCGTCCCCGCGCGAAGAGGCGAGGGTCGGGATATCCTCTTCCGCCGCCGCGCAGAACATCACCGCGCCGCCGACCTTTTCCGAAAACTCCCTGGCGAGCATGGTCTCGGAAATTTCGGGGCCGAAGTTGCCCAGATACACGCAGAGGGCGTTGCAGCCGGCTTTCTGAATGTCCGCGAGCGCCTGCCGCATATGGATTTCGCTCTCCACGATGCAGACGGGGCATTCGTAGATGTTTTCTTTGCCGTACTTGCTTTCATACGCCGAGACAAGCGCCTTGCGCCGATTCACCGAAAGCGATTCGGGAAAGCAGTCCCGCGATACCGCCACGATTCCCACTTTGATTGCAGGGATGTTGTTCATTTTTTATATTGACCTCCGATAAAATTTATAAATCCGCCCCGACGGGCGACAAAAAATCCGGAAAAATTCAAAAGAAAATTTCCGCCATCCGGACGCACAGGCTGGTGCCGTACCAGAAGGGCTTGGCGACAAAGCGGTTTTCCGAGACGGGGATTTCTTCGCCGCTGTCCAGCCACACGGCGCGCCGCACTTTTTCCGCCGAAAGCACGCGGACGGAGGCGCATTCCTTATGCAGCGTGACGTTGGGATCGGCGTCCATAGTCATGTCCCGGACGGCGACGAAATACCTCTTCCCGTCCGTGAGCGCCGTCCCCCCTTCGCAGCCGAACGGGGCGCCGTGTACGCCGTAGACGATATTTCCGTAAATCCTTATCCATTTCCCGATCTCGCCGAGCATCGCCCCGTCGTAAGGGCGCACGCCGCCGTTGCCCGTAAGCCCCGTGTTCAGCAGGAAATTACAGCCCGCGGCGCGGCAGTCCACGAGATCGGCAAGCAAGTCCGCCGGGCGCTTATAATTGATGTCGCGCGCACAGTAACCCCAATGCTCGTTGAGTACCTGGCACATCTCCCCCGCGCGGTGCCTGTCCGTTTCGGTCAGGCGGAAGGGCTTTCCCCGCTCGAAGGTGACGCAGTCGATCGCGGGATGGCGCACCTTGCCCTGCGCGTTCAGTCCCGAATTGTTGACGATCACGGCGCCCGGCTGTAAGCGGTGGATCATGCCGTAAAGCTCGTCCTCCCGCCAGTCGGCGTCCGGCTTTTCCCACATGCCGTCAAACCAGATGCCGCCGATTTCGCCGTAGCGGGTACACAAAAGTCCGACGCTCTCATGCAGATACTCCACATAGGCGGGGAAATCCTCTTCGTACTCCCGCCTGTCCCAATCGGCAAACGTATGGTAGAGGACGGGCACGATCCCCCCTTCGCGGCAGGCTTCGACAAATTCTCCGACCAGATCCCTGCCGCAGGCGGCGTGTACGCTGTCGTAATCGCTCAGCCCGCGCGTGTCATAGAGGGAAAATCCGTCGTGATGCCGCGCCGTGAGCGTGATGTACCGGCATCCCGCGCGCTTTGCCGTGCGCACGAGTTCCTTTGCCCAATTTTTTTTGACCCGGAATTTCTCCGCCGTTTTCCGGTATCCCGCTTCGTCTCCGCCGCCGTTGAGCTTTAAGTGCCATTCCCCCCTGCCTATGACGCTGTACAGGCCGAAATGCACGAACAGCCCGAAGGCGAGTTTTTCGAAATTTGCGATGTTGTCTGCCATTTTCCTTCTCTCCCGTCCTGCCGACGGCAGGGGGGCGGAGTTTCCCCCGCCCCGGATTGCCCCGGCTTCCGCCGGGGGCTTACAGCCTTTTTCCGTTATCTTCCGGAACGCTTTCTCAGCGTCAGGATCGCGCCCAGGCCGATGCTGATGACTGCGATGACGACGCCGGCAGCCGTAATCGTGCTTCCGCAGCCGCCCTCTTCGTCCGAACTCGTCGTCGAGCCGCCGCCCGCCGAAGAATCTGCCGTCGA
>DVGN01000068.1 GCA_018712725.1 Candidatus Scatosoma pullicola | reverse complement strand
CCGGGACCGCGCGTCCCCACGCCGCCGCCCAGCCGGGAAAGGGCGGAGCCTTTTCCTTTCAGTCGGGGATACAGGTAGCGGAGCTGGGCGAGTTCCACCTGGATTTTGCCCTCGCTGCTGCGCGCGTTTTTGGCGAAGATGTCGAGGATGAGCGTCGTGCGGTCGATAACTTTGCGATGGTCGAGAGCGGCGGAGATGTTCAGGGTCTGAGAGGGGGACAGGTCTCCGTTGAAGAGGACGGTGAGGTCGTCCAGACCTTCCAGACGCTCTTTCAGTTCCTGCAGTTTGCCTTCGCCGATAAAGGTGGCGGGATTGATTTCCCGCACGTTCTGAAAGATGCTTCCCGCGTGCAGGGCGCCCGCGCTTTCGATCAGAGAGACGGCTTCTTCGTGCAGAGTGCGGTAGTCGGAGGCGTTTTTTTCCGTGATCGGCTGAATGACGTAAATTTTTTCCGTAAGCTTTTCCGTTTGCGTTTGCATGGGCTGAGAATCCTTTTCCGTCTTTTATGGTTCGTCCGCATCGCCTTCGTCCGGTCGGAGTCTGACCGCATCCGCAACTTTTTTCCGATTGTCTTCGGTGATGGCGGCATAGTGCTTTTTGGTCGTGTTCACGTCTTTGTGGCCGAGCACGTCCGCGACGATGTAGATGTCGCCCGTTTCGTTGTAGAGGCGGGTGCCGTATGTACTGCGCAGCTTGTGCGGCGTGATCTTTTTCAAGGGGGTCACTATCCGGCTGTATTTCTTGACGAGAATTTCCACCGAACGGACGTTGATCCGCTTGTATTGCATAGACAGAAAGAAGGCGTGTTCGCCCTGCGGGATCTTTTCGTCGTGCGATTTTTCCGCGATGTACTCCTGTAAGGCATAGCGTACTTCGTCCGAGAAATAGAGGATGGCTTTGTTGCCGCCTTTCCGCGTCACGATGAAGGAATTGTTGGAAAAGTCGAAACTGTCGTCGTCCAGCCCGACGAGTTCGCTGATACGGATTCCCGTGCCCAAAAAGAGGGTGAGGATGGCGGTGTCTCGGATTCTCGTTTTTTCGTGATAGCCCGTCGCATGGCGGGAGAGCCCCGAGCCCGATTCCGCGATATCCAGAAGTCGGGAAACTTCCTCCGATTCCAGACGGATGATTTCCTTTTCGTGCAGCTTGGGCGTCTGGACCTTGGCTGAATTGTCGACTTCGATCAGTCCCTTGTTAAAAAAGTATTTGAACATGGCGCGCACGGCAGACAGTTTCCGCGCTTTCGCGCGCTCGTCGCAGGACAGACTCTTGTCGTTGAAGCGGTAGTGGGACAGATAGCTTAAAAACAACTCTATATCGTTGTTGGTGACCCCTTCCAGATCTTCCAGCGTGAGGTCGGGGATTTCCTTTTTACGATATTTTCTGCGGCAGAGAAAGTCAAAGAAAATGCGCAGATCATAGGCGTACTTCAAACGCGTCTGACAGCTCGTCCGCGTCTCGATCCCCAAAAAATAGTCCTGACAAAAGGGGGGGAGTTCGTCCAGAAGCTCCCCGATTTTGTCGATGTCCTGAATATTACGTTTCGTATAGTAGTTCTCTCTCTTCATGTAAATATTGTACCGCGAAAAGGGAAGTTCTGTCAACAAAATTTCGTGTTTTTCCGAAAAGTTTCCCGAAAAAAAATGCCGGGCGGGGAAAAGATTCGGCTTTTCGGGTATTCGGAATCAAACGGAATGTGGGATTTGACGACGGGAAAAAGACGCATTTTTTACCTTTTCCGACGTAAAAATGCCCGATAGGGAAGAGTAAAAACTATTCGTAAAATGCAGGTTTTACGAAATGTTTTATCTAAAAACGGCGAAAAAGGGCCGGAAAACGTTAAAAACCGCCGATTTTCGGTTCGGCGGTTTTTTTGCGCGAATCCATAATTGATAAACCGCACAAAGCAAATCTTGTTTGAGAGTTCGTATCTTATTCCGTCCGGTCGGTTTCGTCCGGTTCGCAGCGAAAGAGAATTCCCGCAGAATACGGTTTGATTTCCGAATCGTTCCCGAAAATCTTTCCGCTCATGTATTCCCGGAATGTGCCGTTCAGCCGCAGGAGATATTTTTCCGCGGAATGATTGACGAAGATATAAGCGGATTGATCGCCCGCCGTCCGGCGAAAGATAAACAACCCGTTTGTCACGCATAGTTCCTTAAAATCTCCGCGGGCGAAAAGTTCCGAATGTTCCGCGCGGAGTCTGCCGAGTTTCCGATAATGGGAAAGCAGGTCTTCGTTTTGGTGCGTCCAGTCGAAACATTGCCGGCAGAACGGGTCGATATATCCTTCCATGCCGTTTTCGTCCCCGTAATAGACGCAGGGAACGCCCGGCAAGGTATATTGCAGCAAGGAAGCCGTTTTCAGCTTTTTGATCGCCTCTGCCTTTTCCCGTTCGGTCATCCGGGTGACCGCCATTTCATCTTTCGTGTAGCAGGTTTTGCCGCCCAAAACGGTGAGAATGCGCGCCGTATCGTGTGTTCCCAGGATGTTCATGAGGCAATCGAGCGTCTGTTTGGGATAGTGATCGCGGAGAATCCGCACGGTATTTGCCAGCGCGGCGGCGTTTTCCGTCATCATATAATGGATGATCGCGTCTTTCAGGGGATAGTTCATGACGCTGTCCAATTCTTCGCCCTGTAAATATTCCCGTCTCTTCGAATAGGAAATTTTGTTGGACGCATCCTCCCAGACTTCTCCGATGATCACGGCGTCCGGGTTTGTCTCTTTGACGGTTTTCCGCACTTCTTTAAGGAAAAAGTCGGGTAATTCGTCGGCGACGTCCAGTCGGTAGCCGCCGATGCCGCAGTCCAGCCAATGCCGCAAAACGCCGTTTTCGCCGTAGACAAACGCCTGATAGCTCTCCGAATTTTCGTTGAGTTCGGGCAGGATGTCGATTCCCCACCAACTGCTGTATTTGTCCGGATATTCCTGAAAGGTGTACCAGGAATAATACGGCGAATCTTTGGACTGATAGGCGCCGACCGAAGCATAACGCCCGTATTTGTTGAAATAGACGCTGTCGTCTCCCGTGTGGTTGAATACGCCGTCCAGAATAATCCGGATGCCGAGTTTTTCCGCGTCTGCGGTCAGATTGCGTAAATCCTGTTCCGTCCCGAGATACGGGTCGATGCGCATGTAATCGGACGTATCATAGCGATGATTGGACGCCGCTTCGAAAATCGGGTTGAGATAGATCGCCGTCACGCCCAAATCTTTCAGATACGGCAGTTTTGTCCGTATGCCTTCCAGCGTTCCTCCGAAAAAGTCGTCGTTTCGTACCTTTCCCTTGTCGTCCGGCTTATAGGAAGGAATCCCGCCCCAATCCGGACGGATCATTCTTCCTTTTATGTCTGACATAGTTCCCGTTTTGCAAAAGCGATCGGGGAAGATCTGATAGAGAATTCCCCCTTTCAGCCAATCGGGGGTATGATACTTTTCGTTGAATACGGTCAGCTGAAACCACCCTTCGTCGCCGGTCGGATCGGCAAGCACGCCTTTGAGATTTCCGCCGCAGACGAGAAACTGATTTCCGAACGAGAAGCGGTAGAAGTACAACCCCGCTTTTCGGATGCGCATCCGGATATGCCAGCCCGTTTCGTCTTTCGTCAACGGAAATCTGCGTTCCGTTTCCCCGTCTTTTTTAAGGACGAAAAAGGCTTCCGCCGCGGCGCTGTCTTGCGGATTTTGCGGCTCGGGTTCTTGCGCGGGAACGGAAAACAAATTCAGCTGTAATTCCTCTCCTCTCGGTACGGCGCCCGTTATCGTCTTGCAGGCGGCGTCCAGGGGATCATAATAAATTTCCATGCAGTGCTCCATAGGAGAAATTCAATCGTTACAAATATCGGTGCAGACGCCGTAAAGGTGCGCGGACAAGGAAAAAGCTGTAAAGACTCTTTACAGCTTTCTCGTGCATTTCGTTTTCCCGGACACTCAGTGCAGCGCTTTGAGATCCCAGATGTTTTCCGCGTATTCTTTAATGCTCCTGTCGGCGGAAAAATAGCCCGCTGCGGCGATGTTGCGGAGGGATTTTTGGTTCCACGCCCGCTTGTCGTTTTTGTAGAGCTCGGACATTTTTTCCTGTTCGCGCAGATACGATTCGTAATCCGCCATGCACATGTACGGATCGGCGACCGGAGAGCCGGTCAGAAGGTAGTTGGCGATGTCCGAGAAAGATTCCCCGTTGAAACCGACGATCAGGGATTCGATGACCTTGCGGAGATTGGGATCCTGATTGTAATAGACGCTGGAAGAATAGCCGTTCCGCCAGATCTGCGTCACTTCGTCCGCTTTGAGGCCGAAAATGAAGATATTGTCTTCGCCGACCCGTTCGGTCATTTCGACGTTCGCGCCGTCCAGAGTCCCTATCGTCAGCGCGCCGTTGATCATGAATTTCATGTTCCCCGTGCCGCTGGCTTCCTTTCCCGCAAGGGAAATCTGTTCGGAAATTTCGGAGGCGGGCATGAGGAGTTCGGACATGGTGACGTTATAGTCTTCCATGTACACGACGTTGAGTTTTTCCCGGATCTTCGGATTTTTCCGGATCTCTTCGGAGAGGAAGCAGATGAGTTTGATGATCTTTTTCGCCATGTAATATCCCGCAGCCGCCTTCGCCGCGAAGATGTACGTCTTGGGCAGTACGGGCAGATCGGGATTCTCTTTCAGGGCGAGATAGTCGGTGATGATGTGCAGGACATTGAGGAGCTGCCGCTTGTATTCGTGCATGCGTTTCGCCTGTACGTCGAACACGGTGCCGGGATCGATGACGGCCCCCTGCTTTTTATAGGCATAATCGGCAAACTGCTGCTTTTTGATCGCCTTGATCTCGTCCAGCCGTCTGAGGACGCTTTCGTCGTTTTCAAACGTCTTGAATTTCGCGAGTTCGGAAGCGTCTTTGGTATATCCGTTTCCGATACATTCGTCGAGAAGCTCGCACAGTTCCGGATTGGACTGGTTCAGCCAGCGGCGGTGCGCGATGCCGTTGGTGACGTTGGTGAATTTTTCGGGCGTATATTCGTAAAAATCACGGAAGACGCTCTTTTTGATGATATCGCTGTGCAGCGCCGAAACGCCGTTCACTTTGTGCGAACCGTACACGGAAAGATTCGCCATTTTGACGGTATTGTACGAGATGATCGCCATGCGGGAAATTTTGTCCCAATCCCCGGGGAAGCGGTTCCATAGGTCTTCGCAGAAGCGGCGGTTGATCTCTTTGAGGATGGAATAAATCCGCGGAACGAGACGGGCGATCAGCCCCTCCGACCAGGTTTCCAGCGCTTCGGACAAAACGGTGTGATTGGTATAGGCGCATACGGAAGTCGTAATCGCCCATGCCTGTTCCCAGCTCATGCCGTTTTCGTCGATGAGAAGGCGCATGAGTTCGGGGATCGCCAGGGCGGGATGGGTGTCGTTGAGATGGATCGCCGCCATTTTGGGCAAAAGGGTTAAAGAGCCGTATCTGCGCTTATGATCGCTGAGGATGTTCTGCAAGGAAGCGGAAACGAGAAAATACTGCTGCTTGATGCGCAGGGACTTCCCCTCCGCGTGGTTGTCCGCCGGGTACAGGACTTTGGAGATGAGCTCCGCCTCGTTGTCCTCCTGCATGACGGCGCTGTAATCCCCTTGCGAAAAGAGTTTCATGTCGAAATTCTGAACGCTCTTGGCGCGCCACAGCCGGAGGACGGAAACCGCTTTGCTGCGGTATCCGGACACCATCATGTCATAGGCGACCGCCTGCACTTCCTTTGCGTTCCGATAGACGGCGACCAACCCGTGCTCCGTCCATTTCTCTTCGACCGTACCTTCGAATTTCACGGTATAGATGTTGTCGCTTCTCTGGGTGAGCCAAACCTCTCCGCCCGGCAGCCAGATGTCGGGCAGTTCCGTCTGCCATCCGTCGATGATCTTCTGTTTGAAAAGGCCGTATTCGTAGCGGATGGAGAAGCCCATGGCGGGATAATCCCCCGTCGCCAGCGCGTCGAGGAAACAAGCGGCGAGCCTGCCCAATCCCCCGTTGCCCAGCCCCGCGTCCGGTTCGAGTTCGTACAGGTCGGCGAGCGTGGTTCCGTAATCTTTCAGGGCGCCTTCGAACGCCTCTCCGACGCCGAGATTGAACACGCTGTTTTTCAGCGAGCGCCCCATCAGAAATTCCATGCACAGGTAATAGACCCGTTTGGCTTTCGCCGCCTTGGTTTCGATGTGGAAACGCTGGCGCATTTCCAGCATGATGTCCCGCACGCTCATGACGACCGCTTTATAGATCTGATCGGAAGAGGCTTCGGAGGGAATGACTCCGAAATAGCGGGAAAGCTTGCCTTCGATCAGTTTCTTTGCGTCCTTTTCCGTGATTTTTGTATGATCCATATCTGATTCAGACTCCTTTCGTATTCGTCGCTCACCGTAGTATTATAGCATGCGGAAAAAGGCTTGTCAAGCCGGATTGCCCGCCGCGGGCGCGCCGTTCGTTATTTTTTCGGCGCCAATGTATCGTCGTACAGTTTCTTATATTGCCGTGCGGAATACTGCCACGAAAAATCGGTCGTCGCCGCCTTCTTCATCAGTGATTTCCAAGCGCTTTCGTTTTTATACACGTTCAGCGCTTCCCGGATGACGTACAGCATATCATACGGGTTGTAGCTCGCAAATGTGAATCCGTTGCCGCCCGCGCCGTACGGTTTGATGCTGTCGTAAAGCCCGCCCGTCTCCCGGACGACGGGAACGGTGGCGTACCGGGAGGCGATCATCTGGGACAGCCCGCACGGTTCGCTCCTGGAGGGCATCAGGAAGATGTCCGCCCCCGAATAGATCTTTCTCGCCAGATCTCCGTTGAAGGAGATGATGGTCGCGGCTTTGCCCGTGTAACGCCTTCCGAGATCGCGGAAATAATTTTCGTACACGGAATCTCCCGTGCCGAGCAGGACGAACTGCACGTCGTCGCGCAGGACGTCTTCGATGACCGCCTTGACGAGATCCAGCCCCTTATGCGCGACGAGACGGGAAATCATGGCGATGACGGGCACGTTCCGCACGGGCAGACCCAGCATTTTCTGCAATTCGGATTTGCATATCCCCTTGTTTTCGAGATGTTCCGCGTCGTAATTGGCGAAGAGCGCCCGATCGGTCGCGGGGTCGTAGGAGACGGTGTCGATGCCGTTGAGAATCCCGCTCAGCTTGAAGGCGTTGCGGCGGACGATATCCTGCAATCCGTGCGCGTATTGGGGGGATTTGATCTCCTCCGCATAGGTCGGGCTGACCGTCGAGAACCGCTCGGAGCATTCGATCGCCCCTTTCATGAGATTGATACAGCCCTGGTATTCGAGAAGATACCGATATTGGTTGGAAATGCCGAAGAGGTCTTCGAGAATGTCGAGCGAATATTTCCCCTGATATTCGATGTTGTGAATGGTGAAAAGCGAACGGATATACTGATATTCCGGGCGGTGGCAGTAAATGGTTTTCAGATACAGCGCCGCCAGCGCCGCCTGCCAGTCGTGACAGTGCAGGACGTCCGGATAAAATTTGATGAAGGGAAGGATCTCCATGACGCTGCGCGAAAAGAAGGCGAAGCGCTCCCCGTCGTCGTAATATCCGTAACAGCCCGGGCGTTTGAAATAGTATTCGTTATCGAGAAAATAGAAGGTGACTCCGTCCTGCTCGCAGGAAAAGATGCCGCAGTATTGGTTGCGCCAGGAGAGCGGAACGAAGATGTTTCCGAGAAAAGAGAGTTTTCTCCTGTGTTCGGGGCGGATGTCCGAATAGAGCGGCAGCACCACCCGCACGTCGTAAGAAGGGTCTTTGGCGAGCGCTTTGGACAGGGAACCGACCACTTCCGCCAACCCGCCCGTCGCGATAAACGGGGTCGCCTCCGACGCCGCAAACAGGATTTTCCGCTTGGGTACGGCTTCGATTTCCCTCTCTTCCCCTTCGGGGCGTTTCGCCTTTTCCGCCGCGAGAATTTCGATCGGCGATTTTTTTGCCGTCGTCCTCTTTACCGTTCTTTTCGTCGTTGTCGTAGTAGTAGCAGCCATGAAATTGATTCCCTCCTATTTGATTTTTCATTTTTTTCATTATGTCAGACATATATATTATGCCTGACATAATGATGCGCGTAAGTATTGCCGGTGTCAGAGCATCGTGCCCTTTTGGATAAAGAAGGGAAGAAGCTCGCAGCCGCTGAGTTTTCTGCGGTCGGAAATGACGACGTTTTTATCCGTGATGACGCAGTCGAGAGAAGCGTTTGCCCCGATGATGTTGTCCTGCATGACGATGGAATTTTTGATGACGGCTCCCCTTGCCACTTTCACGCCGCGGAAGAGGATGGAATTTTCCACCGTCCCCTCTATTTCGCAGCCGTCGGAGATGAGAGAATTGCGGACGGTAGCCTCTTCGCCGTATTTGGAAGGAGCGCTGTCCCTCACCTTTGTATAGATGTCTCTTGCGCCGAACAGCTCGTCCCGGACGGCTTTGTCGAGCAGTTCCATGTTGTGTTTGTAATAAGTCGTCATCGAGTGGATGCCCGCGTAATAGCCGCGGAAATCGTAGCGGTAAATTTTCAGGCTGTTGAGCTGTTTGGCGATGATGTCGTTTTCGAAACTCGTATCCCCGTGCGCGACGGAATCCTCCACCAGATTGAGCAGGAACTGCCTGTTGAATACCATGACGTTGATATAGACGTCCGCCTTGGCTTTTCCGCGGATGCGGGGATTGACGCGGACTTCGTTGACCCGCCCTTCTTTGTCTGCTCCGATCACCATGTAATTGGAGGTCTTTTCCACCTCTTCGTAATGGGTGACCATCGTGATGTCGGCGTTTTTCTCTTCGTGATAATCGAGAATTTCCGAGAGGTCGAGATGCGCCACACCGTCGCAATCGGAAAGGACGACATAATTCTCCTGCCGACGGGCGAGGAAGCCCGTAACGGCTTTCAGCGCTTCCAGGCGGGTCTTATAGAGATTTTCGCTTTCGTCTGAAAAGGGGGGCAGAAGGATGATGCCGCCGTCCTTGCGGGCGAGATCCCAGTCCTTGCCGCTTCCGAGATGATCGATCAGGGAACGGTAGTTGTTGTTGGTCATGATCCCCACCGTGGTGATGCCCGCATTGACCATGTTGGAGAGCGGGAAATCGATGAGGCGGTATCTTCCCCCGAACGGAACGGATGCGATCGTCCGCCTGCGGACGAGTTCGGGGACGTTTTCTTCGTGTAAATTGGAAAAGATGACGCCGACTGCAGATGCTGCCATGATATATTTTCCTCCCTGTTATGCCAATATGTTTTTTTCGTTTTTCTGTCCGCTGAGGACTTTCACGCCGTCGCCGACCGCAATGTTCCGTCCGAGGACGACGATCTCCGCTTTGGGATTCTTTTCCACGCCGATGACCGCGTTTTTCCCCACGGTGACGTTTTCGTCGATGATCGAATAGGAAACGGTCGCTCCGGCGCGGATGACGCTGTTTGCCAATACGACGGCGTCTTTGACGACCGCCCCCTTCTCCACGACGACGTTGCTGCCCAGAACCGAATGTTCCACGGTGCCGTAGATTTCGCTGCCGAGCGCCACCATAGAATTCTTGACGATCCCCCCTTCGCCGACATAGGCGGGCGGCGCGAGCGGATTGCGGGAGTGAATTTTCCAGGATTTGTCGTTGACGTCGAACGCGGGCGGATCGCCGAGAAGATCCATGTTCGCCTGCCAGAGGGAGGCGATCGTCCCGACGTCCTTCCAGTAGCCTTCGAACAGGTAGGAGAACATCTTTTCCCCCGCCGCGAGCATGGCGGGCAGCACGTCTTTGCCGAAATCTTTGGAGGAATTGGGATTTGCGTCGTCCTCTTCGAGATATTTGAAGAGCTTTTCCGCGGTAAAAATATAGATGCCCATGGACGCGAGCGTGCTCTTCGGCACCTTGGGCTTTTCTTCGAACTGATAGATGGAGCCGTCCGGATTGGTGTTGAGAATCCCGAATCGGGACGCTTCGGAAAGAGGCACGTCGATCGCGGCGATCGTGCAGTCCGCCCCCTTGTCGATGTGCGCCTGCAGCATGGCGGCGTAATCCATTTTGTAGATGTGGTCGCCCGAGAGGATCAAAACGTAATCGGGATTATACATTTTCATGAAATGCATATTCTGATAGATCGCGTTTGCCGTGCCCTCGTACCAGGTAGAGCGCGCCTTGCCCTGGTAAGGCGAGAGGATGTGCACGCCGCCGAACGCCCTGTCGAGATCCCACGGCTGTCCGTTGCCGATGTACTCGTTGAGGACGAGAGGCTGGTACTGCGTGAGGACGCCGACCGTATCGATCCCCGAATTGATGCAGTTGGAGAGCGGGAAATCGATGATGCGGTACTTGGCGCCGAAGGCGACCGCGGGTTTTGCGATGTTGCTGGTGAGCGCAAAAAGCCGGCTGCCCTGGCCGCCCGCGAGAAGCATGGCGACACATTCTTTTTTTCTTTGCATAGGTATACCCCCGGGTTATAATTTTTCAATCGATTTTGGTCAGATACACGCAGGTCAGCTTGGGAAGATCAAAGCGGATGGAATACTCCTTCCCGTGGCTGGGCGTTTTCGTCGCCGTGAAGATCCGCTTTTTCATGCCGCCGTTTCCGCCGTAGCGGACGGAATCGGTATTGAAGACGATCCTGTATTTCCCCTTCTCGATGCCGAGCGTGTATCTGTGCAGATCGACGCCCGAAAAATTGACGAGCACGACGATCTGATTCCCCTTTCTGTCTTTGCGGACATAGGAGAGAAAATTCCTGTCCGCATCGTTGGGCGCGAGCCATTCGAAGCCGTCCCACGAATCTTCTATTTCATACAGGGCGGGCGTATTTTTGTAAAATTCGTTCAGCTCCTTTGTCATCAGGGCGAGCTTCGCGTGCAGCGGGTACTTTTCCAGAAAGAACTCGACGCCCTCTTTATAATCCCACTCCTTGAACTGTCCGAACTCCGAGCCCATAAAGTTGAGCTTTTTCCCGGGATGGGACATCATGTAGCCCATGAAACTCCGCAATCCCGCGAATTTGTCCTCGTAACTGCCCGGCATTTTGCTGATGAGCGACGCCTTTCCGTGCACCACTTCGTCGTGGGAGACGGGAAGAATGTAATTCTCCGAAAAAGCGTACATCATGGAAAAGGTCAGTTTGTTGTGGTTGTATTGCCGATAGATGGGATCGGTGGAAATGTACGACAGCACGTCGTTCATCCATCCCATGTTCCATTTGAAATTGAAGCCGAGCCCCCCCACGTCCGTCGGACGGGTGACGAGCGGCCAGGCGGTGGATTCCTCCGCGATCATCAGCGCGTCGGGGAAACAGCCGAATACGGCTTCGTTCAGCCGCCGAAGAAAGGCGACCGCTTCCAGATTCTTGTTGTCGCCGTAGATGTTGGGAACCCATTCTCCCGGGCGCTTGTCGTAGTCGAGATAGAGCATGGACGCCACCGCGTCCACGCGCAGTCCGTCGGCGTGAAATACGTCGAAGAAGAATACCGCGTTGGAAATCAGGAAGGAGACGACTTCCTCCCTTCCGTAGTCGAATTTCCGCGTCCCCCATCCGCGGTTTTCCTTCCGGTCCCATTGGGAAGGCTCGTACAGCGATTCCCCGTCAAATTCGTACAGGCCGAATTCGTCTTTGGGAAAATGCGCGGGCACCCAGTCGAGAATGACGCCGATGTCCGCCGCATGGAAGGCGTCGACGAGCGCCATGAAATCGTGCGGCGTGCCCAGCCGGGAAGTGATCGCGTAATAGCCGGTCACCTGGTATCCCCAGGAGCCGTCGTAAGGATGCTCCTGCACGGGCATGAATTCGACGTGGGTATAGCCCATGTCCCGCACATAATTTACGAGTTCGGTCGCCAGCTCCCGATAGCTGAGCGGCGTGCCGTCGTCGTGCCGTTTCCAGGAGAGCAGGTTGACTTCGTAGATGTTGATGGGACAAGCATAGATATTTTTATGAGAACGGTTTTTGGAATATTCCCGATCCGTCCAGCGAAATCCGGAAAGATCGTAAAGTTTGGAGGCGTTGGAAGAATCCGCACCCGGCGTCTCCGCGTGGAAAGCATACGGATCCGCCTTATAAAGGAATCGCCCGTCCTTGGTTTCTATGCAGTATTTATAGGTGTCGAATTGCCTGAGCCCGGGGATAAAGAGTTCGAAGGTCTCTCCGTCGACGAGCTTGTCCATCCGGTTTGCGTCTTTGTCCCACCGATTGAAATCGCCCACCACGGAAACGCTTTTCGCGTGCGGCGCCCAGACCCGGAAAAGATAGCCCTTTTTGCGGTTCTGCGCGGCGGGGTGCGCCCCCATCGTCTCATATGTTCTGAAATTGGTGCCGTGATGAAAAAGGTACAGAGGAAAGTTCGTGGCAGGTTCGCTCATCGCAGTTCTCCCGAATAATTGAAATATGGCCAATTTGCCTCTTTCCGCATAAAGGGGCAAAGCCCCGGAAGATCGCGCGATTCCCGATCTCGGTACGGCGGAAGAAACGCAAACTGCTTACGATATTTATTATACTACACTTTTCCTATTTTTTCAAGACCCAAAAGGAAAATTTTCAAACATTTTTTCGATTTTTTTTGCAAATTTTGTCAAAGAAGCGCGGGAACGGCTTGTCGCTTTGAAAAGAAGGCGTTCGGAGTTATCTTTGGCAAGTTCTATGTATTATGTTAGACATAATAATTATGCCTGACAAAATAATATTACTATGTTATACATATCACGTTAAAAACAGATAAAAAACAAAAAATCTCCCCCAATTAAAGGGGAGATTTGACGCATTTTGATATAGTATGCGTGAGATAACTGTTGTTTCACAAGAAAAGTTTCACAAATTCTTCTTGCCGAGCGAAGTTAAAAGCAGGCAGACTTTTCTTTTCAGATCGGCAAGGCTGCCGTCGTTTTCGAGAAAAATCCGATTGTCCGCCGGAAGGAGCCGATCGTAGGCGAATTGATTTTCGATGCGGCTGCGGATACTTTCGGGCGGAAGTCCGTCCCGACTCGCCGCGGCGGCGATACGAAAGTCCTCTTTTCGCAGGACGATGACGGTTTTGTCGAAATCCCGCTCGTATCCCCCTTCGAAGAGAAGCGGGACTTCCGCAAAGACGAGAGAAGAATCCGTCTCCTCCATCCGCCTTTTCAATTCGTCCATGATTTTTGGGTGTGCGTAGGCGTTGAGCCGTCCGAGTGCGTCTTTGTCCGAAAAGACCCTTTCGGCGATCCGCTTTTTGTCCGGCTCGCCGAGTTCGGGAAAAATCTTTTCTATCCCGTCGAGATATTCCTTATTTTGCCAGAGTTCGGCGTTGATCTGATCGCAGGAGAAAACGGGAAACCCCTCTTCCCGGATATATTCCGCCACGGTGCTTTTCCCGCTTCCGATTCCGCCCGTAACGGCAATTTTTTTCTTTTCCATTTTTATCTCTTCGTTCGATTTGTTTCACGTAGAATGTTTTACAAAATATATTTATGAAACATAAGTTGTGAAACAGTACCTTTATTTTGCCGAAAACCAGCTTTTTCCGCAGGCGATTTCCACGGTGAGCGGCACTTTCAGGGAAACGGCGTTTTCCATTTCCCTTTGCAGAATTTCGGAGGCGGCGTCCTTTTCCCCTTCGGGGCAGTCGAGGACGAGTTCGTCGTGTACCTGCAATACGAGGCGGGCGTGCAACCCCGCTTCCGAAAGTTTTTTCCGGACATTGATCATGGCGATTTTGATGATGTCGGCGCTGGAGCCCTGGAGGGGCATATTCATGGCGGCGCGCTCCCCGAAAGAGCGGACGTTGTAATTGGAGGATTTGAGTTCGTTTATGACCCTCCTCCTGCCGCACAGCGTCGTGATATAGCCCTCCCGCTTCGCGCGTTCGACGTTTTCGTCCATATATTTTTTGACGTCGGAATAAGTCTGGAAATATTTGTCGATGTATTCCCCCGCGCGTTTTGCGCTGATGCCGAGATCTTTTGCAAGCCCGAAAGAGCTGATGCCGTAGATGATTCCGAAATTGACGGCTTTGGCGCTGCGCCGCATCTGCGGCGTGACTTTATCGAGCGGTACGCCGAACACCTGAGAGGCGGTGATGGCGTGGATGTCCCTGTGTTCCCGATACGCCTCTATCAGTTCCTTGCAGCCGGAGAAATGCGCGAGCAGCCGGAGTTCGATCTGCGAATAGTCGGCGTCGATGAGGACGTTTCCGGGGCTTGCGATGAAGAGTTTCCGAAGTTCTTTTCCTTCGTCGTTGCGCACGGGGATATTCTGTAAATTGGGATTTGCGCTGGACAGCCTGCCGGTGGAGGTATTCATCTGGTTGTACGTGGTGTGTACCTTTCCGTCCGAACCGATCAGGGGGCGGAATCCCTCCACATAGGTGGAATTGAGCTTTTGGATCTGGCGATAGCGCAAAAGCAGGCGCACGATTTCGTAGTCGTCGGCGTATTTTTCCAATACCTCCGCCGTCGTGCTGTAATTGCGCTTGCCCTTGCTCTTGGAGCCGCTGCCGATGCGGAGTTTTTCAAACAGGATCTTCCCGAGCTGTACGGGAGAATTGAGGTTGAAAGTCTCTCCGGCGAGCGCGTATATCTTCTGCGTGAGTTCTTTGAGTTCGGTGCCGTAGCGGACGGAAAACTCTTCCAGCGCTCCCCTGTCGATGGACACGCCGCTCAGTTCCATTTCGAAAAGGAGGACGGAAAGCGGCTTTTCGATTTCGAAATACAGTTTCCGCTCGGCGTCGTCGAGCATTTCCCCGAAGGTATTCCAAAGCCGCAGGATGCCGTGCGCCTTGCAGCGGGAAGGCAGGGAATGGGAATCGAGACAGAATTCCAGACTGTCCGAGTTGCTCATCCCTTCGGCGATATATTTTTCCAACGAGACGTCTTCGAATGGCGCCGTAAAGGCGATGCCGAGATCGTGAAGGCGATGGCGGATCTCTTTGGAGTTATACAAAAGCACCCGTTTGCCGCCCGTAAAAACCGTCCGTAGCGCCGGGAACAGCGAGTGCAGAAAAAATCCGACGTCGAGCAGATTTTCCCTGACGGGAAAGATAAATTCCCGGTCGGTGCCGTCGTCCGGGCAGATCTGAAAACTTTTGTCGTCCCAGAACACGGCGATCGCGTCGCAGGAAGATTCCGCGTATATCTTTTCCGCCTCTTCTTCGGAAGCGGGGAAAATTTCTTCGATCGGCTCCTCTTTTTCCGGCTGCCGGGGTTGTTCGGTTTCGTCGAAAATGGGGAGAGAGGTCAGGCTGCGGAAATCGAGTTCGGCGAATTTTTCCCGCACCGCATGCGGGAAAGGCATCCGCAGGACGCATTCCGAAAGCTGTATGCCGACGGGCACGTCCGTGTCGATCGTGGCGAGTTTGCGGGAAAAATAGGCGGATTCTTTGTTGTCCGTAAGCTTTTTGCCGAGCGCCCCCTTGATCTCGCCGAGATGCGCGTAAATTTCGTCCAGATTTCCGTAATCGGCGAGCAGCTGCATGGCGGATTTTTCACCCACGCCGGGCACGCCGGGGATGTTGTCCGATTTGTCGCCCATCAGCGCTTTCAGGTCGATGATCTGCGCGGGATTCAGCCCCACTTCGCTTTGGAAATTTTCGGCGGACAATTCGAGAATGTCGCTCACCCCCTTGCGGGTATAGCAGACGCTCGTGTTTTCGTCCACGAGCTGATAGGAATCCCTGTCTCCCGTGTAGATATACGTCTGTACGCCGAATTTCCGGGCGAGCGTTCCGATGACGTCGTCCGCCTCATATCCGGCGAGTTCGCAGATGCGGATCTTCATCAGCGAAAGCACCTCTTTGAGTACGGGCACCTGTACGACGAGATCTTCGGGCATGGGCTTTCTGCCCGCCTTGTAATCGGCGTACATCTCGTGCCGGAAGGTGGGTGCGTGCAGATCGAACGCCACCGCGAGATAGGACGGCTTTTTGTCCGAAATGATTTTGAGCAGGAGTTTGACAAAGCCGAAAATGCCGTTTGTCGGGAAACCGTCTTTCGCGGTAAAGACGGGCGTCGCGTAATATGCGCGGTTGAGAAGGCTGTTGCCGTCGATGAGTACGAATTTATCCATAACCGATCCTTAATCTGTAAAATTTGCGCCGAAAAAGATGAAAAAAGACAGACAAATCACTTGCTTTTTTTTTCGGCTTCCGATATAATAATTATGTTATACGGTTTTCGGCTTTTGCCTTGAAAATCTTTTCCGGATTGCCGGTGTGTTGGAATTGGCAGACGAGGAGGACTCAAAATCCTTTGCCAGCGATGGCGTGTGGGTTCAAATCCCACCACCGGCACCATTTTTGTTCCGTCCGCTTTTGCGGGCGGTTTTTTGTTCGGAAAAAACCGTAAAATTATTGTAGCATATTTTTCCGTAAACATCAAGCCATCCGCGGGAAAAATCCGCAAATTCTGCACGCATAGGTATTTTTCCCTATTCTTCCGGCTTTTTATGCAAAAAGAAACCGGAGTTCAGTCTCCGGTCATATCTGTCGCCCCTTTTTGCCGCCGCAAAATGGCTTAATTTTCGCCTGTAAATTTTTTGACGATTTCGAACATCTCGGGCGAGATGACGTGTTCGATGCGGCAGGCATTTTCTTCCGCGAGCGCCCTGTCGGCGCCCAGCCGCACGAGCAGTTCGGTCAGCACGCGATGGCGTTCGTAAACTTCGTTCGCCCTTTTGTCCCCTGCGGGCGTGAAGAGGATTTCCCCGTCGTCGCGGATGTCGATAAAGCCCTTTTTGCGGAGCAGATTGACGGCGCGGGAAACGCTGGATTTCGCATAGCCGCGCTCTTCCACGATGTCCACCGAACGGACGCTGCCCTTGCGGTTTTTGAGGATGAGGATGGTTTCGAGGTACATTTCCTCCGATTCTTTGTTTTTCATGTGTTTTTCCCCGTGGCTTTTTTATCATTATACACGATTTTTTTTGGAAAGTAAAGGGTTTTTATCCCCTTCCGCTCCGCCCGTCGATTTTGCGGCTTTCCGCCCGCCGGAAGACTTGCGCCGCGCGGGGATTTCCCGCGCGGTGCGAAACGTTTACAAAGATTATTTTTTAGTTCTTCGGGGGAAATACGGGATTCAGCGTTTTTCCTCTCCCGAGTGTCTGACGAAGCGGTATTCGCGGGCGATTTGCTTCCTCCGGCGGAACATACCGCGGAAGAGGCGGGCGATCCAGCAGAACGGAAGCAGAAAAGGCAGTTTCCTGAGGACGGGCCAGCCCGATTGCATGACTTTGAAGGGCGGGAAGAGGCGGGAGAAAAGATAGCGCGTCTTTCCCTTTTTCCGTACGCCCTGCGTCCAGATGTTTTCGACTTTTCCGTAAACGCCGTCCGCAAAGACGGGCAGATCGCCGTCGGAGAGGGAAATTTCCCCTTGAAACCAACGGGTTTCCATGTCGGAGACGGATTGCGCGAAAGCGCGCAGCGCGTCCGGGGCTTCGCCCTGTGCGGCGCCGAGTTTTTCCAATTTTTGCAATTCTTCGGCGACGTAATTTTTGTCCGGGATGTCGGGATGCTTTTTCCGGAAGAGGCGGAAATCCAGAATCGTCCGCACACCGCTCCCCGCGCCGCGGAAATGCTTGTAGGCGTGCAGCAGCATGAAGATGTATTCGTCCTCAGCGGAAAAGCGGAACACCCCCTCTTCCTCCGTCGGGATTGCCTTCGCCCAGGGATCGGCGTAGTATCCGGCAAACGGAGAGACGGAGGGAAGGAGGTCGGCGTGCATTTCTACGTCCGTGACGGGCGGGCGGAAAAAGACCTGATGATGGCTGCCGAGCGTATTCGTCTGAAAGGTGTAGCCCAGCCCTTCCATTTCCTTTTTCAGTTTGGGGAAACGGCTTTTTTCGTACAGGATGTCCAGATCCCCCATCAGGCGGAGGTAGGTTTCCGGATAGAGATATTTCGTGTGCAGTCCTTTCAGGGGCAGAAGGCGCAGACCTTTGGCGGCGAGCGTTTCGCGGATCTCCTCCCATGCCCAAAGCTGCTGCATATCCGCGTGAATGCAGACGTCGTTCGCCTTTTTCCATGCGGCAGCCGTTTCTTCGTCGGGCGCGGACGGCAGAAGGGGCAGAGCGCGGCAGGTCACCGCCGCGAGGGAATGTTTGTCGGAAAGGAGGAAAAGGTCCTTCCATTCGACGTCGTCAGGTTTGTCGGGCAGAGGTTCTTCCGAAAGCCCCGCGCCCGCGCGGACGAGATGGAGAAAATATTCGCAGGTATGCGTCAGCCTTTCTTTGGTCATCGGATCTCCTTTTGGTTATGCTTCCGCAGAAACAGGCAGAAGTTCCAGAATTTTTCCGTCGCGGATGCGCAGAATTTTATCGGCGATGTGCAGCGCGGCGGGGCGGTGGGTGACGATGAGGCAGGTTTTCCCCTCTTCCCGACCGAGATTTTCGAGCAGCCGTTTTTCCGTCTCCCCGTCGAGCGCGGAAGTTGCTTCGTCGAGCAGGAGCACCGGGCGTTCGGACAGGAGGGCACGGGCGACGGCGAGCCGCTGGAGCTGCCCTTCCGACAGCCCTCCGCCCCGTTCTTCGAGAAGGGTATCCAATCCGTCGGGCAGGTCGAATACAAATTCCGCGCACGCCGTTTTCAGCGCCGCCCGGATCTTGTTCTCCAAAGCGGCTTTGTCCGTTTCGGGCGAGAAGAAGGCGAGATTTTCCCGCAGCGTTCCGGAGAGCAGGAAGTTCCCCTGCGGGACATAGGCGAAAAGCGCGCGGTCGGATTTTTCGAGCGGGCGGAGAAAATCCCCCTCTTGCCCGCAAAAGCGGAGCAGAATTTTGCCGCCCGTCGGCGTATAGACGGAGAGGAGAAGTTTGAAGAGGGTGCTTTTTCCCGTGCCCGATCCGCCCGTGATGCAGACGATCGTCCCCTTTTCGACGCTTCCTTCCGCGCCCGAAAAGATTTCGCCGCGGCCGTAGGAAAAGGAAAGATTTTCGAAGGAGATTTCCGACAGGGTTTCGTAGTCGGGCACAGCGGCAGTCTCCTTCTTTTCTTCGGGCAGTTTGTCCGCCTCCATCAGCCTTGCGGCGCTCGCCGCCCGGGCGTAATAGACGGGCATGACGGCGGAAAAGGAGGTGAGCGGATATTGGAGCTGACCGAGCAGCAGTACGGTGGAAAAGAGCGCGCCGAATTCCGAAGTGCCCTGCAGAATGCGCACGCCGCACCACACGACCGCAAAGACGAATCCGAGATTGCTCATCAGGGAAAAAGCCGCCCCCGTCCCCGCGCTCAGGCGGTTGCGCCGCATTTGTTTTTCGCAGTAAATGTCCAGAAGTTTTCCCGACTTTTCCGCCGTCTTTTCCTCTGCGCCGTACGCTTTGAGGGTCAGCGAAGAGGACAGGCTTTCCTGGATGAAGGAACGGCTGTTTCCGTCCGCCTCCGCAAGTTCTTTATGATAGCGCTTCATCTTTTTGCGCAGCAGAATGCTCGCGCCGCCGACGGCGGTCGCGCCCGCGGCGAAAATGGCGGTAAACAGCGGGTCGAGGGAGAGAAGCGCGGCGATCGCCGCTGCCCCCTGCACGAGCATCCCCGCAACGGAAGGCGCGATGCGCACGGTGTCCGACGCCACTTCCGACACGTCCGCGGTCAGGCGGGTGAGCAGATCGCCGCTGTGGTATTTTTCGAGAGAGGCGTATTCGCTGCGGAGGATTTTGGAAAAGAGATCCTGCCGCAGGCGGGCGGAAATTTTTGTGCGGTATTTTTCTTTGAGATAATAATGATAGCTGCGGACGCCGATGCGCAGCAGCAGAATGCCGACGAGGACGGCGGAAAAGAAAAGCAGCATGCGGCGGCTGCCCGACGAAGCGCCGTCCACCAGATAGCGGACGAGATAGGAGAACGCCACGGACAAAACCGATCCCGAAACCGTGAGGACCGCGAGAAAAAATATCCCCCCGCGATAGGGCGAAAGCGTCTTTTTCAGCCAGGCGTTTTCTTCTGCCGAAATGCGTTTTTTCCGTTTTTTTTGCTCTTCGGGCGTTTCGCGTTTTTCGTCCATGGAATCTCCTTCGTCAGCCGCGCAGAATGCGCCCGATTTTGCTTCTGATCCGCCGGAAAAAGCGGCGGACGGGATAATTCCTGATCCGCCTTTTCGCATAGCGCAGATAGCGTTTTTCCGTGCAGGAAACGTGCTGTTTGCCGCGGAAAAATTCGGTGAGTACCCCTAAGATCTGCCCGTCCGTCACCCATTCGTCCGAATAGCAGTTGTCGCCGCGGATGATATAGCCGTCTTTTCGGACGGCGACGACCCGATGCAGGACATAGCTTTCCCCCCGCCTGTACAGGGCGACGTCAAGCGGGGAAAGCCGCCCTTCGGCGGGGCGGACGACGATGCTGTCCCTGCCCTCTTTGAGCATGGGAAGCATGCTGACGCCGACGGTCGGTCCGACGTATTTCCCCTCCTCTTTGAGCGCTTCTTCGACGGAGAGTTTTTTGGCGCCGCTTTCGTCCGTCATTCCGCGAATCCGTTTTCGAGAAGGACGTTTACGAACGCCTGCACGTCTTTTTGCGCCGTTTCTTCGGAGACATCGTATTCTTTGAGAAGGGCGCGGACGGCTTCCTCTTCCGTATGATCTTTGAGGAAAAATTCCCAGAGGAAATTTCCCGTCTCGTTGAGTTTGATCATTCCGTGGAAGGATTTTCCGCGCTCCCCCACCGGCACGGCGATATTTTCCCCGCCCACTTTGCGCACGATGAATCCCTTTTTGATTTTCATTTTCTTTCTCCTTCTCCGTATTTTTCTTTTTCCGAGTGGTAATTCCGCCCCGTCATCCCTTCGAAAGCCGTCCGGACGGCGGTTTCCGAAATATTGCAGCCGAGCAGATATGCGGGAACCGAAGAAATCAGTCCGTCGGCGAGTTCGAGTGTCGCCGCGGCGTTCTCCTCGTCCGCCGGCAGAAG
>DVGN01000067.1 GCA_018712725.1 Candidatus Scatosoma pullicola | reverse complement strand
GTGCCGCCGGCGCTGTTTTTTACGGGAGAAGAGCATGGGAAAGGTGTGGCCGTTGGTCAAAAAACTGTATCATGACAGGCGGGTGCGCTTTTTGTTCGTCGGCTGCCTGAATACCGTCGTCGGGACGGGCTTCGACATGCTCTTCCGCTTTCTGGGCGTGCACTACGCCCTTTCGAGCGCGCTCGGCACGGTCATCGGCACGATACACAGCTATTTCTGGAATAAATATTTCACCTATTCGCAGAAGAAAAAATCGTTTGCGGAGGCGGTGCGCTTCGTACTCGTCTACGCTCTCATCTACGGACTCAGCGTGCTTTTGCAATATGTACTCATTGACCGGAACGGCATGAACAAGTATCTCGCGGGTATCCTGTCCACGTTCGTCACTACCCTGGTCAGCTATTTCGGGCATACGTACTTCACGTTCCGGCAAAAGAAAAAACAATCGGCTACGGAGGATAAAGGCAAAATGGAAGTCAGAGTCGCGGATTACATCGCGGATTTTCTCACGGAGAACGGCATCTCCCATCTGTTCAGCGTCCCGGGCGGCGGCGCGATGCACCTGAACGATGCGTTCGGGCACAAAGAGGGGCTTACCGTCATCTATAACCACCACGAACAGGCGTGCGCGCTGGCGGCGGAAGGATATGTGCGGGCGACGGGCAAACTCCCCGCCGTCTGCGTGACGACGGGGCCGGGCGGCACCAACGCCGTGACGGGCGTCATGGGCAGCTGGGTGGATTCCATCCCCATGTTCGTCATCAGCGGACAGGTCAAATTTTCCGTCACGATCGCGAGCTGCCCGGAAATTCCTCTCCGCCAGCTCGGCGACCAGGAATTCAACATTCTCGACTGCGTGCGCTGTATGACCAAATACTGCGCGATGGTCACCGACCCGCTCACCGTCCGCTATCATCTGAAAAAGGCGCTGTACATCGCCACACACGGAAGGCCGGGACCGGTATGGCTGGACATTCCGCTCAACGTGCAGGCGGCGAAAATCGACCCCGCAGCGCTCGCCGACTACGACGAGAAAGAGGACGCGGGCGAACTTCCGCCCCCGCCCGACAAGGGGGTGCTGGCGGGGCTGCTCGGAAAGATCGCGGCGGCAAAGCGCCCGGTCATTCTCGCGGGCGAAGCCATCCGCATGGTGGGGATGCAGGAGGAACTTCTGCGCCTTGCCGACAAATTGAAAATCCCCGTCGTCACGGCGTGGAACGCGCACGATCTCGTCCCCGACGACAATCCCTACTACTGCGGCAGGCCGGGCACGGTGGGGACGCGCGGGGGAAATATCGTCGTGCAGAGCAGCGATCTGCTTTTCAGTCTCGGCTGCCGTATGAACATCCGGCAGATCAGTTTCAACTATGAAAATTTTGCGAAGAACGCATACCTGGCTGCCGTGGACATCGATCAGGCGGAGCTGGATAAGCCCACCCTTTCCGTCGATCTGAAAATCCGCGCTGACGTCCGGGACGTGCTGAAAGCCCTTCTCGAACTCCCTTACGACGAGCGCGGACAGCACGAAAAGTGGCTGGCGCACTCGCGCGCGATGAACGCGAAATATCCCGCGGCGCTGCCCGCGTATTACGAAAAGAAGACCCCTGTCAATCCGTATGTGTTCATGTACGAATTGAGCAAACTTTTGCCCGAAGGACAGCTTACGGTTTCGGGCAACGGCAGCGCCTGCGTCTGTTCCTTCCAGGCGATGATCATCAAAAAGGGACAGCGGCTGTTCACCAATTCGGGCAGCGCCACGATGGGGTACGGCATTCCCGCGGCGGTGGGCGCGGCGATCGGTTCGGGGAACAAAAACACCGTCTGTCTGGACGGGGACGGATCCATTCAGATAAACATCCAGGAATTGCAGACCATCGTACATCACCGTCTCAACATCAAACTCTTCTGGCTGAACAACGACGGCTATCACTCCATGAGGCAGACGCAGACCAACCTCTTCGGCGGCAGGTTCAGCGGCGTGAACAAGGACAGCGGCATCTCCTTCCCCGCGGCGGAAAAAATCGCCTGGGCGTACGGGATTCCCTTCTATCGCATCGATAATACGGATACCATGTCTGCGACGATCGAAAAAGTACTCGCGGCGGAAGGACCCGTCGTCTGCGAAGTCCTCCTCGACAAAACGCAGTTCTTCGCCCCCAAACTCTCCTCCAAGGTGTACCCGGACGGGCATATCGTCTCCCCGTCGCTCGAAGACATGTATCCCTTCCTGCCCGAGGAGGAACTCAAAGAGGACATGACTTTCTGAAAAGGAGAGCGATTTTATGAAAAGGGCAATTCTCACCGGCCCCACGGGCGGGATCGGGACGGCGCTTCTGAAAGTCCTGAGCGCCCGCGGCGTCGAGACGTATGCGGTCTGCCGCCCCGGTTCGCCGCGCATCGCGCACATCCCGCCCGACCCTTTGGTGCATGTCGTCGAATGCGACATTTCCGAATATGCTTCGCTCGCGGGCAGGCTGCCCGAAGCGGACGTATTTTTCCATTTCGGATGGGAAAAGACGACGGTACAGGGGAGGGACGACCTCGACTGTCAACTGAACAACGTGAAGTATTCGCTGGACGCCGTGCGGCTCGCGAAGGCGTGCGGCTGCGAAGGATTCGTCGGCGCGGGCTCGCAGGCGGAATACGGCGTGGCAAGGACGCCGCTCGCGGGCGATACTCCCGTCTTTCCCGAATCGGGGTACGGCATCGCCAAGTACGCGGCAGGCCGTTTTACCCGCAATCTCTGCGCCCAACTCGGCATCCGGCATTGCTGGGTGCGCATCGTCAGCACCTACGGGGTGAACGACGGGGAATCCTCCCTCATTTCCTATCTCGTCCGCACCCTGCGCCGCGGCGGGGTGCCGGAGCTCACACCCTGCGGGCAGGTATGGGATTATCTGAATTGTGAAGACGCCGCCAAGGCGTTTTTCGCGGTCGGGGAGAGGGGAAAGGACGGAAAGACGTATCCGCTCGGCTCGGGGGCGCCCCGCCCTCTGAAAGAGTACGTGGAGGAACTGCGCGACTGCGTTTCTCCGGGCGCGGAAATCCGCTTCGGCGCCATTCCCTATTATCCCCATCAGCCCATGTATCTGGCGGCGGACATCCGGGAACTGACGGCGGATACGGGCTGGAAGCCGGAAAAGCCCTTCCGGGAGGGGATCGCGGAGATCGTGCGGGCGGCGGAAGGCAAATAAGAGAAGAAAGATAAGAAAGGCGGGCGCAGAAGACGGCGCGTAAAAGAAAAGCGAAAAGCGCGGAAGGCGGCGCCGGTCGGCAGACATACGGAAAACGGCAAAACAGGAAACGGATATGAAAAAGATCAGTTTTATGATTCCCTGCTATAACGAAACGGAAAACGTGGTACCCATGAGCGAAGCGATCGCCGCCCAGATGGCGGAACACCTCTCGGGGTACGATTACGAAATCCTCTTCATCGACAACTGTTCGACGGACGGGACGCGGGACAAATTGGAGGCGCTGTGCGCGGGAGACAAGCGGATCAAGGCGATTTTCAACGCCCGCAACTTCGGGCAGTTCAATTCTCCCTTTTACGGACTCATGCAGACGAGCGGCGACTGCGTCGTCTCCATGTGCTGTGATTTTCAGGACCCGCCCGAGATGATCCCCGCGCTCGTCGCCGAATGGGAAAAGGGGTATAAAATCGTCTGCGCGGTCAAGACGAAGAGCGAGGAGAATAAATTCGTCCGCTTTCTGCGCACGCTGTATTATAAGGCGGTGCACAAGTTTTCGGACGTGGAGCAGATCGAGCATTTCACGGGCACGGGGCTGTACGACAGAAGTTTCATCGACGTTTTGCGCGGCCTGGATGACCCGGCGCCCTTCATGCGGGGGATCGTGGCGGAACTCGGCTACAAGCGGGTGGAAGTGCCGTACACGCAGCAGAAGCGGCGCGCCGGCAAGACGCACAACAATTTCCACACCCTGTACGACGCGGCGATGCTTAGCTTCACGCAGTACACGAAATTTCCCGTGCGGTTCATGATGGGATTCGGCGTGACGGTGGGGATTTTGTCCGTGCTGGGCGGGATCGCCTGTCTGGTTTTCGGCTGTCTGGGGCATAACGTGCTCGGCCCGGCGCTGCTTTGCGGAATGGGGCTGTTCGCCTCCGTTTCTTTCGCCTTTATGAGCCTGCTCGGGGAATATATCCTCAACGTCAAGACGAAAGTCAATCATCGGCCGCTGGTCATCGAAGAAAAGCGGATCAATTTCGACGAATGACGGGTAGGGCGCAAATAAAACAAAACGATATGTTCCGAAAAAGAAAAAACCTGTCGGCAAGACAGGTTTTTATCCTTTGAAATCCGATTTATTTCGCTGTTTCACGCTCTTTCTTCTCTCGCAAATAGGAACGGACAAGAAGAAGCGTGTCGGTCAGACAGGTCGCCAGCAGGAGGATTACGGCGGGGATCATCGCATAGCCGTTGGTCGTCATTCGGGGATTGGGATATTCGAAAAATTGAGGGAGAAAAAGAAAGGGGATCGTACAGCCTGCAAAATACAACCAATTTATCACGTTTTTCGGACTTTCCGAAAAGAGAAAAGGTCCCAGGGGGATCAGGAGGAAAACCCAGGCATAGAGGGAGTGTAATGAAGGGACGGCGAGGAGAATGGCGCTGCCGAAGATCCATGTTTTCCAGCGATTTTTTTGCAGAAAGGAAGAGGCGACAAAGGCGGCAGCCAAAAGGAACAGCAGCGGAAGAAATATGAGTTTGACGGCAGATTCCGATATATTCAGAAAAGAGGCAAGCCTGTTCCAGCCGTTTGTTCCGGTGGAATAAGAAAAAATATTTTCAAACGTCCAGAAGATGCTGACGGGACCGCCGAAAAAGAAAGAGGGGATCAGGAACATGGCGATTCCGTACAGGATGCAGCGAATCGCTTCTTTATATCTCTTGTCGACGATCAGAAACCAGCCGAACACGGCGGGGTAAAGTTTTATGGAGAAAGAAAAGGCGAGAGCCAGAAGAGCGAGTTCTCTCTTCCATTTTTGTCCGGCGTTGTAATAAAGGGCATAAACCGCCAGCGAAAGAATACTCAGAAGGAGGAGGTTCGCTCGTTCCAGAAGATATAAAACGGGAGGATTGACGATGAGGAAAAAGACGAGGACGGCTTTTTTTCCGCCGTGACCGGGCAGATTTTTTTGCAGCGCCAGCAACAATAAAATCGTGAAAACGAAAAGAAAGAGAAAGCAGACCAGAACGGCGGAGGGATAGTTCGCCCAGGATTCTCTGTCCTCAAAAGAGGTGGAGGCATATTCTTCGGGGACAAAGCGCATGCATATGAGAAAGATGAGGTTTGCCATGGGCGGATAGATCACATGCCTTTCGGTATATACGCCCGTGCCTTGGGATACGTCCCGTATGGAATTGAAAAAATCCATAAACAAGTCGTCGCCGTGTAAAAGGAAAAGACTTGTAAACTGACAGATTCCGCCAATCAGGCAAAAGATGGAAAATACGGCAAGGCTGAGCGCCATTGCGACGGCAAAAATGCCGAAAAAGTTTTCCGGCGTCCTTTTCCGCAGAGGGAGAGAGGTTTTCTCCATTCGGGATTCGTCATTTTGATTGAAATTCGTGCTCATCGTTTCTCCGGGGGAATTTTTTTCGATATGCGGCACCCATGGCAGAGCCGAGCGGCGCGGTTTCAAATTGCACATCGCTCATATAGTGTATCAAATCGCGGGGAAAAAGGCAAGCAAAAATCACTTTTTCTGCCGATCTTTGCGAAAAACTTTATAGGCGGGGCGCGGTTTTTCTTTTTATACTCGATGAGAAATTGATTTTCGGTCGGCGGCTTTTCCGCTTTGGCGCAGGAAGCATCAGAAAGTGCCAAAATACAGAGGAAAAAAGGCGGAAAGTGAAGAAATTTTATCCTCCAAACACTTGCTTTTCCCCGCGATATGCTTTATAATTGTCCTTGGAAAGAAGGCGGTGAAAAACCGCCGGAAAACGAGAGAGACAAGGAGAGACAAAATGACGGTAAAAGAGCTGACCGCGGAGGAAAAACTCCGCCTGATCTGCGGGAAGGATTCCTGGCACACGGTCGATCTGGACGGAAAAATTCCGTCCGTATGCGTGTCGGACGGGCCTGTGGGGCTGCGCAAGAGCGAGATGGACGAAAAGGGAAATTGGGTACGAGATCTTCCCGCCGTTGCCTATCCCGCCCTGCACGTCCTCGCCAATTCGTGGAGCCGCGAATGCGCGCGGGAGATGGGCGAATCGCTCGCGGACGACTGCAAGGAGCAGAATGTGGACATCTTGCTCGCGCCCGGCGTCAACATCAAGAGAAACCCCTTGAACGGCAGAAATTTCGAATATTTTTCGGAAGATCCGCTGCTGGCGGGCACGCTCGCGTACGAATACATCGACGGCTTGCAGAGCAAGGGGGTGGGCGCCTGCCTCAAACACTATTACGTCAACAACCGCGAATACAACCGTCTCGACCAGTCGAGCGAAGTGGACGAGCGCACGCTGCGCGAATTGTACCTCAAACCCTTCGAACTCGCCTGCAAGGCGAAACCGATTTCGGCGATGTGCGCCTACAACCGCATCAACGGCGTGTATGCGAGCGAGAACGCCAAGGGCTTCCGCATTCTGCGCGACGAATTCGGGTTTGACGGGGCGATCATTTCCGATTGGGGCGCCGTGCACGACCGCACCGCGTCCGCCAAGGCGGGGCTGGATCTGGAAATGCCCTTCCACGAAGGAAATTACGAAAAACTCGTCGCCGACTACAAGGCGGGCAAGATTACGGATGAAGAGATCGACGCCTGCGCGGAACGGGTGCTCCGTCTCGCCGAGCGCTGCGAAAAGATGCGCGAAGGGAGAAAGGCGGAACGCACGGTCGAAGAGCGGTTCGCCGTGGCGCGGAAGATCGCGGAAGAGGGCATCGTCCTCTTGAAAAACGAAGGGGTTCTGCCCCTGAGTCCGGGACAGTCGATTTCCGTTTCCGGCTATTTCGCCGCGCCGGAGGCGTTCGGAAAGATTTCGGGCGGCGGCTCGGCGATGGTGCAGTGGCGCGGGGAGAAATTCAATCTCGCCGACATCCTGCGCAAAAAGACGGGCGGAGAAGTGCGCTATACCCGGGCGTTCTGGGAACGGGGCGTTCTCTGCGATTCCCGCCAGGCGGAGATCGACGCCGCCGAGTGCGACGTGTGCGTCATCTGCGCGGGTACGGGCTCGGACATCGAATCGGAAGGGTACGACCGCGGGGATATGCGCCTGCCGCAGTGGGAGGAAGAATCCATCCTGCGCCTTTCAAAGCGCAATCCCAACACCGTCGTGGTCCTGTTTACGGGGAGCGCGGTGGACGTCAGCGCCTGGGCGGACGGCGTCGCCGGCATCGTGTATGCGGGCTTCTGCGGCGAACAGGGCGGCGAAGCGGTCGCGCGGGTCCTGACGGGCGAAGTCAATCCCAGCGGCAAGCTGTCCGAGACCTTCCCCGTCTCCTACGAAGACGTACCCGTCTCCTGGGCGGACAACGATCCGTGCGTGGCGAGATACGAAGAGGGGCTGGACGTCGGCTATCGCTATTACGACACCTACGACGTCCGCGTTTCGTTTCCCTTCGGGTTCGGGCTGAGCTATTCGGAGTTCGTCTATTCCGCGCTGAAAGTCAAAGCGTCGGGTGACAAGGCGGAAGTGAGCTTCACGGTGAAAAACGCCGGCGGCCCCGCGGGCAGGGAAGTCAGCCAGCTGTATATCCGCCCGATCGCGGCATACGTGCACCGCCCCGCGCAGGAACTCAAAGCCTTTACCAAACAGCAGATCTTGCCGGGCAAAAACGTCAAGGTGAAATTCGGACTCACGACGGCGGACTTCGCCTATTATTCGACGGCGGTGGACGGCTGGCGGACGGACGACGGACTGTACGAGATCGCCGTCGGCGCTTCTTCCCGCGAAATTTTCCTGCGGGCGCTCGTGAAGATCGAAGGCGGAAACATCTCCTTCGTCAAGGAACTGAAAGACGAATTTGCGTTTTGAGAGGTCGCGTATCAAGTTATGATCAAAAATCTGAGTGAACAGACCGCATCCTTCGGCCTTTGCCCTCCGCGGTGTTACTATGTCCCCTTCGGCGGGGCGCAGAAGGAGGGGGCGCGCGAAGACAGCGAGCGTTTCGTCTCCCTGAACGGGACGTGGAAATTCCGCGCCCATGAAAAACTCGCAGACATCGGGGAGGACTTCTGCTCGGAAGTCCTTCCCGACGAGATCCCCGTTCCTTCCTGCGTGCAGTATTTCGGTTACGAATCCTTTCAATACACAAACGTCGTCTATCCCTTCCCTTACGATCCGCCCTTCGTGCCCGTGAAAAATCCCGCTTTTCATTACAGCCGTAATTTCGAAGCGGACGGGCAGGGGAGACTCTACATCGTCTTTGAAGGAGTGGATTCCTGTTTTTATATATACGTGAACGGGAAATTCGTCGGCTTTTCGGAGATTTCGCACCGGCTGGCGGAATTCGATATCACCTCCTTCGTCCGCCCGGGCGAAAACCGCCTGGACGTCGTCGTGCAGAAGTGGTGTGCGGGCAGCTATCTCGAAGATCAGGACAAATGGCGCTTTACGGGAATTTTCCGGGACGTCTATCTTTTGAAACGCCCCGAAGGACATATCGTCGACTATAAAATCGAACCCCGCCTTTTGGAGGACGGGAGCGCGGAACTGCTCTTTTTCCACCGCGGCGGCGGGGAGGCGGTCGTCTCCTTCCGGGGGGAAAGCAAGCGGGCAAAGGCGGGAGAATGCGTTTGCTTCCGCATTTCATCGCCCGAACTCTGGAGCGCGGAGACTCCCTTCCTTTACGATCTGACGATCGACTGCGCGGGAGAGCGCATCTTCGAAAAGGCGGGCATCTGCACGTCCGAAGTGCGGGAGGGGAAATTCCTCTTTAACGGCAGGGCGGTCAAGCTGCGCGGCGTCAACCGCCACGATTTTCATCCCCGGAAGGGGGCGGCGGTTTCCCTTGCGGACATGGAAAACGATCTCGTTCTCATGAAAAAGCTCAACGTGAACGCGATCCGCACTTCCCATTATCCCTCCGCGCCCGAATTTTACAGGCTCTGCGACCGGTACGGTTTTTATGTGATTTCCGAGTCCGATCTCGAAACGCACGGGACGACCATTGCCGGCGCCGCGCCGGAAGGGATGCCCTGGAATACCGCTTTCGGGCTGATTTCAGACGACGGGCGGTTTGAGGAAGCGTATGCCGAACGGCAGATCGCCAACGTCGAAGTCAATAAAAATCATCCCTGCGTCGCGCTCTGGTCGCTGGGGAACGAATCGGGCTGGGGGCGGAATTTTGTCCGTGCCCGCGCGGAACTCCGCGCCCGGGACAGCCGGCCCATTCATTACGAATCTTCCATTTATGTGGATAAGGAAAAGGAGCCGGACGTCTATTACGCCGCCTCCGACGTTTCCAGCCGGATGTATGCGTCCGTCGATGACATGCGGGAGATCCTTGCCGATCCCAAGGAAAAGCGCCCCTTCTTCCAGTGCGAATACGCGCACGCGATGGGGAACAGCCCCGGCGGGCTCAAAGAGTATTGGGATCTCATCGAATCGGACGACCGCTGTATGGGCGGCTGCGTCTGGGAATGGGCGGATCACGGCGTGTCTTATCGCGGCGGCGCCTTCCGCTACGGCGGGGACTTCGGCGAGAAGATCCACGACGGGAATTTCTGCATCGACGGCATCGTCACCCCCGACCGCAAAATCAAGAGCGGCACTCTGGAGATGAAAAAGGCGTATCAGCCAATCGTCTTTACCCGGACGGAGGGGGGCATGTCTGCGTTCAACCGCAATTATTTCGCGCCCGCCGTCGGAAAGATCTCCCTTTTGTATAAAGAATACGGAAAGGAGACGGGCAGGGAAGAGATCTCCGTGGCGATCGCCCCGCGCGAAAGCGTGGAAATTTCCTGCCGGGACGCGCAGACGATCGTCGCGCGCTATCTGACGGGGGAGGAAATGCCCGGTGTGCCCGCGGGGACGGAATTGGCGTTTGAAGGCTTTTTCCGCGAATGTTTCACCCCTACGTCCGTCGGCAATCCCGTCGGAATTTCGGAGACGAAAGAGGACATCCGCGCGCATACCCCTGTCGCAGACTATCGATTGGATAAGGAGAGCGGCGTTCTTTGGGTGCAGATCGGCGGCAAAGAACAGGGCGGCATCCGTCCCGTGTTCTGGCGGGCGCCCACGGACAACGACCGCTACGAAGAGAAATGGCATGCGGACATCCGCAACGAAGTGCGTTCGGTGACCGTCGACGGCTCCCGCGTGTCGGTGGCGGGCAGATTCGCCTTCGGCGGGCGGCGTCCGGCGCTCGATTACGTCCTCAGGTACACCTTCGGCGAGAAAGGGGTGGAAGCGGAGGCGGAGTGGCATGCCCGCTTTGATTTTGTCCCCCGCTTCGGGCTTTGCATGGCGTTGGATAAATCGTTTGCGGATCTCCGCTATTGCGCTTACGGGCCGGGCGAAAGTTATGTAGACAAATACCTGGGTACCAGAAAAGACGTCTTTGAAAACCGCGTGGCGGACGAATACAGCCGCCTTTATATCCGCCCGCAGGAATCGGGAAGCCATTTCGGCGCCGATTTTGCGGAGGTGACGGACGGAAAAATCGTCGTGCGCGCGGAGGGGATGCAGAGTTTCTCCGCGATCGGCTGGTCGGCGGAGACGCTGACGAAAGCGGGGCATGACGACGAACTTCCCCCTTCGGACGGGACGTATTTCACGGCGGATTTTGCCATGCGCGGCATCGGTTCTCATTCCTGCGGTCCCGTGCTGCCCAAGGAATACTGTGTGCCCGAACGAGGAAAGGGGCGCATACGGTTTTTGTTTTTTTGATCTGAAAAGCGGATAAAGATACTTTCACACCCGGAGCGAATTTTGTTTGCTCCGGGTGTAATTTATAAAAACGACAAAAATCGACAAAAAGGGAAAAGAATATTGAAAATAATTCAAAATAATTCAATAAAAAATCGTCGATATTGAAAAGAAATTCTTTACAGAGGGAAGAAAAAGTAGTATAATATACCAGGAAATCGCGCCGAAGGACAAAAGGCGCGAAAAAAACAGAGAGGTATAAAGAGATGCAGCAAAAAAAGGCAGTAGTGCTGGAATCCAACGACGAGCTACGCAAAGCGCTGGAAGAAGGGCTGGAGCGGAAAGGCGGATTCCGCGTGGAATACGCGGGAGACGACGGAGAAGCGGGACTGAGGGAGATCGGTAGAGCGGAACCGGACGTGGCGGTGGTGGGGATCTTTCTGAAAGGGCTGGACGGAACGGGCGTGATCCGGGGGATCAGGAAGAAGGGACTGCCGACGAAGATCGTGGCGACGGGGCTGGGGAAGGACAGCCTGATGGAGAAGGCAATCGAAGAGGGAGCGGATTACTATCTGGTGAAGCCGTTTTCGACGGAGAGCGCGATAGAGCGGATCTGCGGACTGCTGAGGGAGTATTCGGAGGCGAAGGTATCGGAATACGCGGAGGCGAAGAAAAAGGCGACGACGATCGAAGAGAAGATCAGCGACATCTTCATGGCGATCGGGGTGCCGCCGCACATCAAGGGATATGCGTATCTGAGGGAAGGGATCAAAATCACGGTGACCAAGCCGTACATGATCAATAACGTGACGAAGGGGCTGTATCCGGGCATCGCGGAGAAATTCGGGACGACGCCGAGCAAAGTGGAGAGGGCGATCCGGCACGCGATCGAAGTGGCGTGGAACCGGGGACGGATAGAGGCGATCAACGCGGTGTTCGGGACGCGGATCTATCTGGGGACGGAGAAGCCGACGAACAGCGAATTCATCGCGCTGGTCGCCGACAAGCTGATTCTGGAAAACATGATCTGA
>DVGN01000066.1 GCA_018712725.1 Candidatus Scatosoma pullicola | reverse complement strand
GAGCGTCGTCCTTCATGAGGGGCTGAAATTTAGCGGTGAGGCGGCGTTCGGAGGCTGCAATTCGCTGGAAAGTATCGTTTTGGCGCCGAATATTGAATGGAAATACTCGCAATTTTATAAGGAGTTCGGTTCAGATGAAAAGCCTTGGTCGCTTACCATTTGGTATTTCGGAACGGAAGCAGAATGGGTAGAAGAGTACAGAGATGACCAGCTGTATGATGAAGCGACAGCGGAAGTGTATTTTTATAGCCAAACAGAGCCGCCGATGAACGAGGAATGCACGGCTTACGACGGGAATTATTGGCATTATGCCTCCGACGGCGTCACGCCTGTCGTTTGGGTAAAAGAATGACACAACAAACGAAAGATTTTGTCTTTTTAACGGAATAAATTTCGAATTAATATAGGAGAAAATATATGAAGTTTAATAGTATGGGCAGCCGTATGGCAAAATATATGTTGGGGTTAGTTTTGTTTGCGGTCATGATTGTGTGTTTTAGTATGAATCATTTCTTGAATTTGACAAAAAAAGAAGTGAGTGCAGAAGAGGAAACTATACAAACAGTGACTGATACTGAAGGAGAATGCTCATGAAAACATTCAAACGAGTTGTGTGTGTATTATTTGCGTTGGGACTGGTCGGTCTTTCCGGATGCTTTTTCCCGACGGAAGATGGGTTGCGAACGGAAAATGACGGTACCTATGAATACTACTATATAAAAAAGACAAATCGCTATGTACTTTTAAAGGCGATTACAGAACTTCCCGAAACAGTTTATTTGCCGTCGCATTATAAAGGAAAAGAGATTTGTGGATACGGATATACTTATACCCCTCCTGCCACGATCGGCGGGGGGCATGAAAGAACGTATAATTTCTATATGGATAATGTTACTTGCGCATATTTCCCTTATAATTGTGATGGCGACACAGAATTTTTCTATTCGTCCGGGGCTTTAATTATTCCGGAAAGTCTTAATACAATGTTTTTTGTATATAACCAGTTGAGTCATCGGTTTTTTCCAAGTAAGGCAATAGATAATGCGCCAAAGCCGGCGGAAACAGGGGAATATCCGCATCGGGAGTTCTATATAACGGAGAATGCTTATCGCCGTGTTATACAGCAAATGAAAGAAGATGACAGAGTCAAGGAATTTCATCCCGTATTCGGAGATTCGGTATCCAGCTTTTGTCGGGATGATTTCGAAGTGAGTTATTCGTTGAAAATTGCCAATACGGCATATATGTTCAATTATGAGGGGGCTCCAAACGACGGATACTATTTTATCAACGATTTCGGGTACGGCGGATTGATAGAAGACACTCCTTATAAGCCCCTTCGGAATGGATATACGTTCGGCGGGTGGTATAAGGAGCCGGAGTGTATTAACGAGTGGGATTTTGACAGGGATGCTCTTCCGGCAGCGGAGTACGACGATGACGGAAATCCGTTACTGAATGATATAAAGTTATATGCAAGATGGATTTAATCGGGGGTGTACCTATGATCTGCAAAAGAATTTTCCGTTTGGAAAAAATAAAATTTTACTATTACGACAAGGCGGAACAGGAGAATGTCGAAGATTCATACGTCTTGGGATATTTCAGCTCGCGGGAAGAATTGGACAAGGCGATGCAGATCTGCAAACAGTACGGAATAGACGGAGGGGAATTGTCCGTTCAGGAATTTCTCGTCGAATTTGCCGAAAATCAGAAATTTATTTATGAGTTAAGTTATGAGTATTCGGTTCTGAACGCGGACGGGCAGTATGTGGATTACAGCTATGTCTTTCCGCCGCAAAGAAGCCGGGGATGCTGCCTGCGCCTGAAAACGGAATTGCAAAAACAAAAAAAGTATCGTCCGGAGCGCAGGAAAATCGTCGATATTACGACGGACGACGGTTTCTGGACGGAAAAATACTGTTTGAATAAATTATATAACGTCGTCACGATATCGTAATCGGAAAGCCGAACGCATTTTGGACGAATGGATGGCGGAAACGTTTCGCAAGCGTTAGTCCGATCAGGCGCCTTGTCGTTTCGACGCCGATCGGCGGATGCCGGTCGCAAAAAAGAAGGTCTGTCGCAAACAGCGGCAGACCTTTTTGGCATATGGGAATTTTATGTCTTTGCCGGTCACACCTGCTGTTCCACGGGCGTATTGCTCATGGCGTCGTCCTTCCGGTAGGAAAGTTTCAGAAGGAGGGGTGCGAGGACGGAAGTCAGGATGATGATGATAAAGACGAAGGGATAGACGGCGGGGGAGACGAGACCGCTGGAAATGCCCTTTTCGGTGCAGATGAGGACGACTTCCGCGCGCACCATCATGCCGCAGCCGACGCGGATGCTGTCCTTGCCCGAATAGCGGCACAGCCTTGCCGCCAGCGAGCAGCCGCCCACCTTGCCGACGATCGCGGCGACGACGTAGCACAGCCCGAAGAGGGCGAACGAGCCGGTGAAGCCGGAAAAGTCGAGATCCATGCCGATGTTGGCGAAGAAGATGGGGGAGAAGAACATATAGCCGAGCATATCCGTCTTGTCTTCGACATAGGGGGTCTCGCGCAGTGTTCCGCCCAGAACCAGCCCCGCGACGTACGCGCCGGTAATGTCCGCCACGCCGAACAGCTCTTCCGCGGCATAGGCATACAGGAAGCAGACGGCGATGGCGAGAATGGGCACCCGGCGGTTGTGCGGGTATTTCCTCTCGATCTTGTCGAAGAGCTTGCGGATGCCGATGCCCAGCCCCACGGCGATGACGAAAAAGGCGATGATTTTGATGCAGACCAGCCACCATTCGGCGTTGACCCACCAATCGGGCAGCAGGGCGGGCGCGGAGGCGTCCCCCGTCTCGGGCGCAAAGCCGGTCAGGACGGAGAGGATGACGATGCCGATGACGTCGTCGATGACCGCCGCGGCGACGATGGAAGTCCCCACCTTGGTATTGAGTTTGCCGAGCTCTTTCAGCGCGGCGACGGTGACGGACACGGAGGTGGCGGTGAGGATGGCGCCGTAGAAGAAATGACCCAAAAGTCCGCCGCCCTGTCCGAACGCCCAGGCGACGAGGGTGCCGAGCGCGAAGGGGAAGATGACGCCGAAAGAGGTGATGACGACGGAGGGCAGCCCCGCTTCTTTCAGCTGTTTGAGGTCGGTGCTCAGCCCCGTGGAGAACATGATGAGCACGACGCCGATCTTGGCAAAGACGCTCAGCCATTCCCGGATGTCGTCCGAGAAGAAGAGGTAATGGACGGCGTCGGAGGGGATGTAGTCGAGAAGACCTATCAGAAGCCCCGCGATCAGCATGCCGATGACGGCGGGAAGCCCGAGTTTCTGCGAGCCCAGACCCATGAGCTTGGTCAGGGTCAGGATGAGGGCGAGCGGAAGCAGGATTTCAAAAGGCGACATAAAGATTTTCGCTCCTTTTTATCGGTCGGAAAGGCGGGGAAGAGTCCCGCGCGCTTTCACGTTTTGTTCACACTTTTTTCAATCGGACAACATTATACTCTTTCGGGCGGGGAAAGGCAAACGTTTTGGGGAGAAAAAGCGCAAAAAATGTGTAAATTTTTGGGAAGGTGGATATTTCCCCCGCTATGTCCTTGACAATTTCGTAAAATATGGTATAATAAATAACGGTGCCGGAGAACGGAGTTGCCCGGCGTCATCGGTAAAAAATAAGTGCAAGGAGATGTTGAGATGTATCGTATTATCGCCAAAGAAGCGCTGAACCCGACGGTCACCCGCATGGTGATCGACGCGCCGTTCGTCGCCAGAAAAGCCCGCCCCGGACAGTTTATCATACTGCGCGTGGACGAGAACGGGGAACGCATTCCCCTGACCGTCGCCGACTACGATCGGGAGAAGGGGACGGTGGACATCATTTTCCAGATCGTGGGCGCCACGACGGAAAAGCTCAATCATAAGGAAGCGGGCGAGTATATCGCCGATTTCGTCGGCCCCTTGGGCAGGCCCACCGAAGTGGAAGGGCTGAAAAAGGTGTGCGTGGTCGGCGGCGGCGTCGGCTGCGCCATCGCTCTGCCCGTCGCCAAAGAGCTGGCGGCGCTCGGCTGCGAAGTCACTTCCATCATCGGCTTCCGCACCAAGGATCTCGTCATTCTCGAAGACGAATTCAAGGCGGCGAGCAAGAATTTCTACATGATGACGGACGACGGCTCGTACGGCAGGCAGGGGAACGTCTGCGTGCCCCTGAACGAGCTTCTTCAAAAGGGGGAGACCTTTGACGAAGTCATCACGATCGGGCCGCTCATCATGATGAAATTCGTCTGCGCGGCGACCAAGCCCTACGGCATCAAGACGGTCGCCAGCATGAACCCCATCATGATCGACGGGACGGGGATGTGCGGCTGCTGCCGCCTGACCGTGGGCGGAAAGATGAAATTCGCCTGCGTGGACGGCCCCGATTTCGACGGCCACGAGATCGATTTCGACGAAGCGATGAGCCGTTCCCGCACCTATGCCGGTTTCGAAAAGAAAGCGAGAGAGGAAACGTGCAATCTGTTCCGCAAGGAGGTACAGTGACATGCCCAAGTTCAATATGAATCCGAAGAAAAATCCCATGCCTTCCCAGGCGCCCGACGTGCGCAACGGGAATTTCAAGGAAGTCGCGCTCGGCTACACCGCCGAAACGGCGATCGATGAGGCGAAGCGCTGTCTCGGCTGCAAAAACCGCCCCTGCGTGGCGGGCTGCCCCGTCAACATCGCCATTCCCGAATTTATAGCGAAAGTCGCGGAAGGGGAATTCGAAGAGGCGTATCAGATCATCGCCAAATCCAGCTCCCTGCCCGCCGTCTGCGGCAGGGTCTGCCCGCAGGAGACGCAGTGCGAAGGCAAGTGCACCCGCGGCATCAAGGCGGGGTGCGAGTCGGTCGGCATCGGCAGGCTGGAACGCTTCGTCGCCGATTATCACAACGAACACGCCAAGGAAAAGGCGGCGCGCGTCCCCTCCAACGGGCATAAGGTAGCCGTCATCGGTTCGGGCCCCGCGGGGCTTACCTGCGCGGGCGATCTCGCCAAAATGGGCTATGACGTGACCATTTACGAAGCCCTCCACGTTGCGGGCGGCGTGCTCGTGTACGGCATTCCCGAATTCCGTCTGCCCAAGGCGATCGTGCAGAAGGAAGTGGACAACCTCAAAGATCTCGGCGTGAAGATCAAGACGGACATGGTCATCGGCAGGGTGCTTTCCATCGAAGAACTCAAAGACGAATACGGCTATGAAGCGATTTTTATCGGCTCGGGCGCGGGGCTGCCCCGGTTCATGAACATCCCGGGCGAAAACCTCAACGGCGTCTATTCCGCCAACGAATTCCTCACCCGCTCCAACCTGATGAAGGCGTACAAGCCGGGCAGCGATACGCCCATCCAGCACGGCAAGAAGGTCGCGGTCGTGGGCGGCGGCAACGTGGCGATGGACGCGGCGCGCACGGCAAAGCGCCTGGGTGCGGACGTGCATATCATCTACCGCCGCGGCGAAGAGGAACTTCCCGCCCGTCGGGAGGAAGTGGAGCACGCCAAGGAGGAAGGGATCGTCTTTGACCTCCTGACCAATCCCACCCGCATCATCGCCACCGATACGGACAATCCCCGCGATCCGTCCTACGGCTGGGTGAAGGGGATCGAGTGCATCCGCATGGAACTCGGCGAGCCGGACGCGAGCGGCAGGCGCTCGCCCAAGGAGGTCCCGGGCAGCGAATTCGTCATCGACGTCGATTGCGTCATCATGTCCCTGGGTACTTCGCCCAACCCGCTTCTCAAAGCGACGACGCCGGGTCTGGAAACGCTGAAACGGGGAGAGATCGCCGTGGACGAAAACGGCAAGACCTCTCTGGAAGGGGTGTATTGCGGCGGCGACGCGGCGACGGGTGCGGCGACGGTCATCAAAGCCATGGGTGCCGGTAAAGTCGCGGCGAAGTCGATCGACGAGTATATCAGAAGCAAAAACAACTAAATTTTCGGCAGACCCGAAAACAGCCCCCGACCGGATTTCCGGTCGGGGGTTTTGTTCGTCGCGCATGCCGTGTATTCAATGCCGCTCCGCGCTGCGGCGCAGAGCGGTCCGCCCTTGTCAGAAGCCCGCGTTTTTGACGGCGCGGTCGGTCTCCCTCTTGATGTCCCGTTCGGCGATCGAGCGCTTTTTGTCGTAGGTGTGTTTGCCCTTGCAAAGCGCCACTTCCATCTTGACGAGTGAGTCCTTGAAATACAGTTTCAGGGGCACCAGGGTATAGCCCTGCCGATTGATTTTCCCCGCGATCTTGGCGATTTCTCCCTTGTGGAGGAGGAGTCGGCGGTCACGGCGGGTGTTTTTGGTGCTGAACGCGTCCGATTTGTCGTACAGCGCGATGTGCATGTTTTTGACGGTCACTTCGCTGCCGCGGACGGTGCAGAAACAGTCGTTCATGTTGACCCCGCCCGCGCGCAGGGATTTGATCTCGTTCCCTTCCAGGACGATGCCCGCTTCGTATTTCTCTTCGATGAAATATTCGAAGCCCGCCGTTTTGTTGACTGCGATGATTTTCATGATTTCTCCTTTTCGCCCGCGTTTTCTTTCTGCCTTTTGCCGAGCAGGCGGAATCGGGTGCGGCGGCGGGCAAAATCGACGGAATCCACTTCGATTTCCACTTCGTCGCCGAGCGACCAGCTTTCGCCGTTTCCTTTCAGGGTCAGCCGTTCGGGGATAAAGTCGTACATGCCCGGCAGACTTTCGATCGGGATAAATCCCTCTATGCCGTTGGAAAGCTCGGCGAACAGCCCGAAATCGGCGACGCCCGAGAGGACGGCGGGATAGGTCTTGCCCACCCGTTCGCTCATGTACATCGTCTCGTACAGGGCGTCCACCTCCCGTTCCGCTTCCGCGGCGCGGCGCTCGCAGTCGGAGGATTGTTTCGCCGCCGGGCTCACGAATTCCCGGTACGTCCTTTCCGCCCGTTCGCCTTCGCCGTGCAGCGATTCCTTGATGATGCGGTGAATGCACAGGTCGGGATAGCGGCGGATGGGGGAGGTAAAGTGGCAGTAGCAGTCGCTCGCCAGCCCGAAATGCCCCGCGTTCACGGGGGAATAGCGGGCTTTCTGCATGGAGCGCAGCATCGCGCGGTTGAGTACGGCATAGGCGGGCATCCCTTCCGCAGAGGAGAGGAGATTGGCATAGTTGTACGGCTTCACGTCCGCGGCGTCGATGCGGGTGCGCACCCCGAGATGGCGGGCAAAGGCGAGAAATTCCGCCGCCTTTTCCTCGTCCGGCTTTTCGTGGATGCGGAATACGAAGGGGAGTTCCTGCGCCTGCATGGTCTCCGCCACCGTCTCGTTGGCGAGCACCATGAACTGCTCGATGATCTCATGGGAAAAACTGTGCGCGATCTGCGTGTCCGGGATGACGATTTCTCCGTCTTTGTCCAGCATGATTTTCGTCTCCTTGACATCCAGATCGATGCTGCCGCGCTTTTTTCTGCGCGCCTTTAACAGGCGGGCGAGATCGCCGAACAGGCATACCATGTCTTTGACGTCCGCAAATTTTGCGGCGGTTTTTTCGTCGCCGTCGAGAATTGCCTGCACTTCCGTATAGGTCATGCGACGGCGAGAGCGGATGACCGATTCGGCGATCTCCGCGTCCTTGACCTTTCCCTTTTCGTCCAGCGTCATGAGGCAGGAGAGGGTGAGGCGGTCTTCCCCTTCGTTTAAGGAACAGGCGCCGTTGGAGAGGGCGCGGGGGAGCATGGGCAGGACGCGGTCGGGAAAATAGACGGACGTGCCGCGGGCGTACGCCTCTTTGTCGAGCGGGGAGAGGTAGGGCACATAGTGGGAGACGTCGGCGATGTGCACGCCGAGAAGCCAGCCCTTTTCCGTCCGTTCGAGAGACACGGCGTCGTCGATGTCCCGCGTGTCTTCGCCGTCGATCGTGACGATAAGGAGGTCGCGCAGATCTTTCCGCCTCTTTATCTCCGCGGAAATGCTCCGCTTTGCCGCCCGCTCCGCCTCCCGTTCCAGCCCGTCGGGAAATTCTTCTCTCAGGCCGAAGGAGCGGATGAGGGAGAGCTCTTCGGCGAAGAAATCCCCCTCTTCGCCGAGAATTTCCGAAATATATCCGCCCGGGGATTTGCCGCGGGGATAGTCGGTGATCTTCGCCACCGCCTTGACCCCGTCGGGGATGTTGTAGCAGTCGGAAAGGGGAATGAAGATCTCTTTGGAAAATTTTCGTTCGTCGGGCACCAGCCAGCCCGCCTGCCTGTTTTTGTAAAAGGTGCCGACGATTTCTTGATAGCCGCGTTCGAGAATCCGGACGACCTCCGCTTCGTCTCCCTCCCTGCCGAAAGTGCGTTCCGCCCATACGAGATCGCCGTGCAGGGCGCCGTGCAGGAATTTGCGGGGGATGAAGAGGTCGTCGGGGTATTTTTCCCTGTCGTCGGGGACGAGAAAGGCAAAGCCGCGTTCGCTGCCCGAAATTCTGCCCCGGACAAAGCCGAGCTGTTTGGGCGTGCCGTACCTGCCGCCGCGCGCGCAGAAGAGCTTTCCCTCTTCGCAGAGGGCGTCCAGAAGGTCGTAAAGCCCGTTCTTTTCGCGGTGGGGGATGCGGAGAAAGCGGCAGATCTCGGCGAACGTGCAGCCCGACAGAGTGCCGTCCGAAAAATATTGCAAAAGGGTGTCTTGTGCGTTCAAAAAATTGTACCTCCGATATGTATCCGAGGGGAAAAAATAAAAAAGGCGGCTTTCCGAAAAGCCGCCGATTGTCTTTGCGTATGCTTAGGACCAAAGGGATCCGAGCTGCAGAATATAGAAAGCGATGGAGAAAATGACCAGGACGACAAGGCATGCGACCGTCCATTTCTTCATCTTCGCCTCTATAGATTTGCCCTTGTTCTTGCCGAAGAAGGTTTCGCTCGATCCGCCCAGCGCGTCGATACCCGTCGAGTTGCCCGGCTGCAAAAGCACCAGCACGATCGCGGCGACGGCGGAAACGCACATCAGCACGATCATCAGAACGCTCAGCGTCATATAGAGATTGTACAACGCGTCAGTGCGCGTGGGAACCAACAAAGCGACAAAATCCAGCATCTTCGTTCAATCCTTTTTCTTTTTTCTTTCGACGGATTTCTCCAAACGGAAATCCCGCTCTCTTCCGGATACCCGTAAATTATACCACATTCGGGGGGACAGCGCAACTGTTTTCCGCCCGTTTTGCGAAAAAAAGTCCGAAAATCCGAAAAATCCGTGCGGAAAGGGGATTTCCTCCCCCTCCCGCGCCGGCGCTCAGCGGACGAGCAGGGATTTTCCCGTCATTTCCTTGGGCTGCGGCAGACCCATGACGTCGAGGAGGGTGGGCGCGAGATCGGCCAGCACCCCGCCCGAACGCAGTTTCGCGTTTTTGTATTTCTCGGAGACGAGAATGACGGGGACGGGATTGGTCGTGTGCTGGGTGAAGGGGGTGACCCCGTCTTCGGCGACCATCTGGTCGGCGTTGCCGTGGTCTGCCGTCACCAGCGCGCTGCCGCCCATGGACAGGATCTTGTCGGTGACTTTCTTCACGCATTCGTCCACCGTGTGCACCGCCTTGACCGCCGCTTCCATCACTCCCGTGTGCCCGACCATGTCGCAGTTGGCAAAGTTGAGGATGAGGACGTCGTAGGTGCCTTTGTCCAGCTCTTCGAGCACTTTGTCCGTCACGGGATAGGCGCTCATTTCCGGCTGCAGGTCATAGGTCGCCACCTTGGGGGAGGGGATGACGATGCGGGTCTCGCCCTTTACGGGCGCTTCGATCTTGGCGTTGAAGAAGAAGGTGACGTGCGCGTATTTTTCCGTCTCTGCGATGTGCAGCTGGGTAAGCCCCAGAGAGGAAAGATATTGGGGCAGGGTATTGTCTATTTCGTCGGGCGGGAAGGCCACGCCCACGTTTTCGAAGGAGGCGTCGTACACCGCGAAGCCCACATAGGTGGGGGAGAGGAAGCCCGTTTTGCGCTCGAAGCCGAGCGTCTTGCCCGTCTTGGCGTCCGTGAACGGGAAGGTCTTCTGCGAGAACATGCGGGTGATCTGCCGGGCGCGGTCGGGGCGGAAATTGAAACAGATGATGCTGTCGTTTTTGCCGACGAGCGCCACCGGCTTTCCGTTTTCCGTGAGGTTGGTGGGCAGGATGAATTCGTCCGTCACGCCGTTTTCATAGGAGGCTTTCGCCGCCTCTTCCGCGCTGCCTTCGAAATGCACCCCTTCGCCCAGCGTAAGCATGTCGTACGCCTTTTCTTCGCGGTCCCAGTTGTTGTCCCGGTCCATCGCGTAATACCTGCCCGATACGGAGGCGATTTTGCCGAAGCCGAGTTCGTCCATCTTGTCCTGTAATTCTTTGAGGAATTCGGCGCCCGAAGTGGGGGCGACGTCCCGTCCGTCCGTGAAGGCGTGGACGTAGACGTTTTCCAGCCCCTCCTTCTTCGCCATCTCGATGAGGGCGTAGAGGTGTTCGATGTGGCTGTGCACGCCGCCCGTGGAGACCAGCCCGAAGAGGTGCAGCTTGCTTCCCTTTTCCTTCGCCGCGTCCATCGCGCGGAGGAGTTCTCCGTTTTTGAAGAAGGAGCCGTCCCGGATGTCCTTGGTGATCTTGGTCAGGTCCTGATAGACGATGCGCCCGGCGCCGATGTTGAGGTGCCCGACTTCCGAATTGCCCATCTGCCCGTCGGGAAGCCCCACGGACATGCCGCTGGCGCCCAGCTGTGAAGAGGGGTACTCCTTTTCGAGCGCCGTCACGTTCTTGCTGCCGTCCGTAAAGACGGCGTTGCCCTTGTGGTCCTTATTGATTCCGTAGCCGTCCATGATGATGATGGCATAAGGTGTTTTCATCGTGTTTTTTCTCCTTGTCCGATGCCGCCCGTTTCAGACGGGACGGGGATTTTCTTTGAAAAGGAAAGGGGCAGGTATGCGACGAACGCCGTTCGTCCTCCTTCCCCCTCCGATATTTTCTGCCGTTTTACTTGTTATAATGCACGATCGCGGCGAAGTCGGGCGCTTTGAGAGAGGCGCCGCCGATGAGGCCGCCGTCGATTTCGGGCATCGCCATCAGTTCCTTGCAGTTGCCCGCGTTCATGCTGCCGCCGTATTGAATGCGCACATTTTCCGCGCACTTGGGGCAGAACATCTCCCCGATCTTCCTGCGGATAAAGCCGATCGTCTCGTTCGCCTGTTCCGCCGTCGCCGTCCTGCCCGTGCCGATCGCCCAGATCGGTTCATAGGCGACGACGATCTTTTTGATGTCCTCGATGCCCTTGAATCCCTCTTCGATCTGTTTGGCGAGGACGGATTCCGTCTTGCCCGTCTCCCGCTCTTCCAGGGATTCGCCGATGCAGACGATGGGGGTAAGCCCCGCGGCGAGCGCCGCAAGCGTGCGCTTGTTGACCGTTTCGTCCGTTTCGCCGAAGTACTGGCGGCGTTCGCTGTGCCCGATGATGACGTATTGCACGCCGTATTCTTTGAGCATGGAGGCGGAAATTTCGCCCGTGTAAGCGCCTTTTTCGGCGAAGTGTACGTTCTGCGCGCCCAGCGCGATCTTGGTGCCTTTCAGCGCTTCGCCCACGGCAGGGATGTCGATCGCGGGGACGCAGACGACGACGTCGCATTCCGCGTCCTCGACGAGGGGGGCGATTGCCTTGACGAGCGCCACGCCCTGCGAAGCGGTGTTGTTCATTTTCCAGTTGCCGGCAATGATGGTTTTTCTCATGGTGTTCTCCTTAAATGATTGTGGGGTTTTCCGGGGATTTCCGATTGAATCCGGTTCCCGGATTGCATGCGCAAGGGGAGGCGGACTTTTGTCCGCCTCCGAATGGATACAAAACAAATCAGTCTTTGTCGTTGAGGCAGGCGATGCCGGGAAGCACTTTGCCTTCGAACAGCTCGAGGGAAGCGCCGCCGCCCGTCGAGATGTGGGTCATCTTGTCGGCATAGCCGAGCTGCTGTACCGCCGCCGCGCTGTCGCCGCCGCCGATGATGGTCGTCGCCTTGCCGTCCATGTCCGCCAGCGCCTGCGCCACCGCCTTGGTGCCCTCCGCGAGAATGGGATTTTCAAACACGCCCATGGGGCCGTTCCAGATGACGGATTTCGCCGCCGACACGACGGAGGCGAACAGCTTGCGCGTTTCGGGACCGATGTCGAGACCCATCATGTCCGCGGGGATCGCGTCCGCGGGGACGACCGTCGTTTCGACGGGGGCGTCGATGGGGTCGGGGAAGGCTTTCGCCGCCACGGCGTCCACGGGCAGGACGATCTTCTTGCCCAGGGACTTCGCCTTGTCGAGCATTTCCTTGCAATAGCCGATCTTCTCGTCGTCGACGAGGGAGGTGCCGATGCTGCCGCCCTGCGCCTTGATGAAGGTGTACGCCATGCCGCCGCCGATCACCAGCGTGTCGCATTTTTCGAGCAGGTTGGAGATGACGTTGAGCTTGTCCGCTACTTTCGCGCCGCCCAGAATCGCGACGAAGGGGCGCTGAGGATTATCGAGCGTGTCCGCCATGACGGAGAGTTCCTTTTCGATGAGGAAGCCGCAGACCGCCGTCTTGACCAGCCCCTCTTCGACGATGCCCGCCGTGGAGGCGTGGGAGCGGTGCGCCGTTCCGAACGCGTCGTTGACGTAGACGTCGCAGAAGGAAGCGAGCGCCTTCATGAATTCGGGATCTTTCTTCTCTTCGCCCTTGTGGAAGCGGAGGTTTTCGAGCAGGACGCATTCGCCCGGTTTGCACGCCGCCACTTTCGCCTTGGCGTCTTCGCCGACGACGTCTTTCGCAAACGCCACCTTGCCGCCGAGCAACTCGTTCAGGCGCTTCGCCACGGGCGCGAGCGTGAGTTTCGTCACGTCCTTTTTTGCCTTTTCCAGGGCTTCTTCGGTCGCCTTTGCCTGCTCCGCTTCGGGCAGGGCGGCGATCTTCGCCTTTTCCTTCTTGTTGAGTTCGAGCTTGGCGTCGAACACGTTGTGCGGCTTGCCCATGTGGGAGCAGAGGATGACCTTCGCGCCCTGATCCATGAGGTATCTGATGGTGGGCAGAGCGCCCTGAATGCGGTTTTCGTCCGTGATGACCCCGTCCTTCATGGGGACGTTGAAGTCGCAGCGGACGAGCACTTTTTTGCCTTTTACGTCTACGTCTCTGACCGTTTTCTTGTTCATAGAACCGAAAAATCTCCTTGTCAATTTTTTTCTCGGTTATATAATACCCATTTTTTTTCCGTTTGTCAACCTTTTGGGAAAAATAATCGGCGGATTTGCGCAAAACTTTTTCGGAATTTTTTCGGGAAAAGCCCGTCTTTTCTGCTTTTGACGCCCTCTTCGCGGAAAGAAAAAGGGGTAAAACAGGGGATAAAACGGCGGAAGTCAAATCCCTGCCCCCTCCGAACGGAAAAAAGGCGCCTTTTTTGCGCCCGGTGCGGTCAGGGGGCAAGCCGATGAATTTTTTTGTATTGCAGGGGAGTGTAGCCGGTCAGACGTTTGAAAGTTTTTGTAAAATAATTGGGCGTATCGAAGGCGAACAGCTCGGAGATGCGGCTGACGGACAGATCGCTTTCCCGGAGCAGCCGTTTTGCCCGTTCGATTTTGAGGTGCGTGAAATAGGACATGATCGTTCTGCCCGTTTCCGCCTTAAACCGGCGGAAGAGATAGGAACGATTATAGTTGAGCCTTTTGCACAAATCGTCGATGCAGAGAGAATTGCCGATATTTTCGTTCAGAAGTTTCGCGATGCGTGCGGCGAACTCTCCCTCCGCGTTTTCGCAGAAGAAGAGCGGCTCGTCGTCGGATGCGGGGATTTCTTCTCGCAGGATGCCGATCAGGAGGATTTCCAACAGATTCCGGATGAGCTGCGTTCCGCCCGGTGCGCATTTTTCCCGGAACGGAAGTTCCTTCATGGCGGGGTCTGAATAAGGCAGATTGAAAGTCTGTTTGCTTTCTTCGAGGATCATGTATATGAATTTCAGAAGATGTTTGTTCAGGCGTATTTTTTTTTCTTCGAAAAAGCGGGCGTTTTTTCCCTCGCAGACGAAAGAGATGATAAAGACATCGGGAGCCGAACGGGAATCGGCGGCAAGCCGGTGAAATTCGCCCGGTTTGTGGAAAAGGGCTTCTCCTTCACGGAGAAGAAGTTTTCGGCTTCCGGCGGTACACAGAACGTTTCCGCGGTCGGCATATACCAATTCCCAGAAATCGTGGCTTTCACCGCCGGAATCGAAATTTTTTTTCAGTTCGAGATAATGTATGGTCACGATCTTCGTGACGCTGAACAGCTTTTCGACCGACCGGGGTCGATAGGGATAATAGCGTTGTTTTGTATCCATGATTGCATTCTCCGGTTTGAAACATGTGATCCCGCAGAGCGGGGAAGTGTACGATTTTACTCTTTTTGTCCATTCCGAGCCATTGCGGGCGTTTCGGAAGTGTGGTAAAATACAGGTGAATAAAGAAAGGAGGCGGACGCCGGAGCATTTTCCGGCGAAAACATTATGAGAGTACTTGCGGTCGGAGCGCATCCCGACGATGTGGAAATCGCGTGCAGCGGCACGCTTGCAAAGTGCGTGAAACGCGGGGACAAGGTGATCGTCTGTCATGTTTCCACGGGGAACCAGGGACATAAGATCATTCTTCCCGATCGGCTCAGAAAGATCCGGGCGGAGGAAGCGAAACGGGCCGGCTCGCTGGCGGGGATAGAGGTCGTCTGCGCAGGCTTTGACGACGCCGAAGTGTACGGGGACAGGATTGCTCGGGATGCGATCGTCGACGTCATCCGCTATGCAAACCCCGATTTCATCATCACTCATAATCCGGACGACTATATGCCCGACCACACGGCGGTGTCGAAATTGGTGTTCGATGCCAGTTTTGCCGCATCCCTGCCCCATTACGAAACGAAAAAAGGGGGAGGAGAAGCGGGGCTTGTGCCCATTTATTATATGGATTCGCTCGCGGGAGTAGGATTTCTGCCGACCGAATACGTCGACATTTCGGAGGAGATCGATCTGAAAATCAGGATGCTGGAATGTCACGAGAGCCAGCTCGTCTGGATGCGGGAACACGACGGCATCGATTTTGCGGACATGGTACGGACGTGCTCCCGTTACCGCGGTTACCAGTGCGGCGCGGCGTATGCGGAGGGATTCCGGCAGTGCCGGGCATATCTCCGCGGTACGGCGAAGAGGCTGCTGCCCTGACGGCGGAGCGGACTCCGTTTGCGTAAAGTCGCTTTCGTGTATATTATTGCACAAAAGGGGCGGCCGGCAATCGTTTCAAGATACAAAATTCGATTCTGAAAAAAAGGAGATAAAAATGATGGATTTTCAATCGACCGTAAAAGGAAGTCTTTTGGAAGGCTTTTTCCCTGCGGGCTGGGATTTCGCAAGGATCGACGCCTGTGTGGACGCCCCCGGAAGCGTGACCAAGAGGCAGAAGGGCTGGAACAGGGGATTTTCGCCCGTTCCCTGCAATGATCTCTCCGATTTCAATATCTTCATGGGACATGAGATCGCCATGCAGATCAGAAAGGCGAAGGAGAGGAGAGAAAAACTCGCCCTGATCCTGCCCGTGGGGCCTATGGGTATGTATCGCTGGACGGTCTATTTTCTCAAAGAATGGGGCGTCTCCTGCGAACATGTATATACTTTCAATATGGACGAATGGAGCGACGGCGAGGGGAATACCCTTTCCTCCGACAATTCAGGCTCTTTCCGGTATGCGATGGAACATGCTTTGTTCAATCCCCTCGGGAAGCTGACGGTGCCCGAAGGACAGCGCAATTTTGCCACCCGCGACAATCTGCCCGCCTATCCCGAAAAGATCGCGGCGCTCAAAAAGGAAGGGGCGAAGCTCGTGCTCGTGTACGGCATCGGCAGAGTGTGCCATATCGCCTTCTGGGAACCTCATTTCGCGGCGGAATTTTCGGCGGAAGAATGGGAGAAACAGCCCTATCGGCTGGGCGCGAAGCTGCATCCGCTCACGGTGGAACAGAACGCGCTGACCAGTTTCAAATCCCGCACCACTCTCGTGCCCTGCCGTGCCAACACGATCGGTCCCGGCTTGTTTTTGCAGGCGGACTATGCGATCGGCGGCGCGGACGGCGGATTCGGACGGGGGATGCAATGGCAGGGACTTTCGCTGTGGATGACTCTTCGTCACGAAAAGACTCCCTGGATTCCCTCCACCTATATCCCGACGCTGCCCGGGAAGCTGTTCTTCCTCAAAGAGCTCGCCGGTCCACTCGAAGCGGAATGCAATTAAAGAAAAAGGCAAAAACTGTCAAAAACGGAGATCGCGGAAAAAACGCGACCTCCGTTTTTTCTCGCTTCCGGAACGGCTGTCCGATTGTAAAGCAAAAAGCCGTTTTGTATCTGTCGGGCGGCGGACGGCGGGGAGAAGATCAGGAGTTTTCCCGATATGCCTTGGGGGATGTGCCGTAATATTTTTTGAAATCCCTGCTGAGCTGGAAGGGGGAGGAATAATTGAAATCCGCCGCCAGTTCGTTGATCGTCTGCGAAGAAGTTTTGAGCAGCATGGCGATCTTTTTCAGCTTTTGCCGGCAGATGTATTGTTTGGGGGAAAGCCCCGTGAACTGCCGGAAAACACTGCGGAAATAGCGTTCGGAAAGGAAGCATTTTTCGGCGAGTTCGTTGACGGAAATGTCTTTTTGGATATTGTTGTTTATATAGGCGATGACTTCTTTTATTTTGTCGCAGTGGGGCAGCGTGTTGTCGATTTCGTCGCGGCAGTAACGTATCCAGCGGTAGACGATTTCCACGAAGAGGGTGGTCGTGAGCATGATGTTGGTGTCGTCATAGTTCTGCATGATGCGGAACATCTCTTCGTCGAGCAGCGTTTCCGAGTAGTTCATTTCTATCGTATAGACCTTGTTCAGCGAAAAGAAGGGAATGGGAGCGTCGGAAGTGAAATTGTACCAGTAATATTCCCATTTTCCCTTTTTCGGAAAATACCGCAGGATCGTGCGCACGTCCAGGAGAATGAGGGAGTTCGGGGGCAGTTCGAAGATGCCGTCGGTCGTCTCGACGATGCCCGTTCCCGAAAAGGTGCGGCAGAAACAGCGGAGCTGGAACGGCTCGTTTGTCCGTATGCGCATCGCTACGTACATGGTGGTGCGCTGGACCTTCCAGACCGTGTACAGATAGGGGGAAAAAAGGGGATAATGGTCGTAAATCGTAAATTGTTTCTGTATATAATCCTGTGTCTGCATGGCGTCCTCCCGAGTAAGGTCATTATAACGGCTGGGTTGCCGGGCTGTCAACGGTCATTTTCAGATACAGCCGAAAAGTACATGCTTTTCTCCGTTTTGCCTATGGACAAAGACGGCGGAGGATGATAAAATAACAGCATAATTTTTTCCGTCCGGCGGGAGAAATATACACAAAAAGGAGGAAACCAAATGACGAGAGAAGAGACGTTGGTCAAGACGTCCGGTCCCCTTCCGGGGGAGGAGCCGAAAAAGAAAAAAATGCGGAAAGCGGACAGGACCCGGACGCTGTTCATCCTCTCCTTTCTGATCTGGCCGGCGTTGCAGCTGTTTGTTTTTTATTTCGTCGTGAACGCGCAATCCATCATCATGGCGTTTCAGCGGAGCGTGCCCGGTACGACGGTGCGGTATTGGACGCTGGACAATTTCCGGAGGATCATCGTAGAGGGCTTTCAGGGGGGCGAACCGCTGCTCAAAGAGGCGACCATCAATACATTGTCCTTTTTTTCGTTCAACTTTTTCATAATGACGCCCGTCAACATCATGGTCGGGTATTTCTTCTACAAGAAAATGCCGTTATATAAGGTGTACCGATTCATCTTCTATCTTCCCGCGGTCATTCCCGCGACGGTGTTGGCGACCCTGTTCAAATACATTATCGCGCCCGACAGCAGCGGACTGATTTCCAGCCTTCTCGCCAATATCGGGGTGCAGATGCCCAATCTTCTGGGGAGCAGCGAATACGCGATGAAGACGCTGATCGTCTATGCCGCCTGGACGGGGGTCACCGGCTTTTTGCTGACTTCCAACGCCATGAACCGGGTCCCCACGGAAATCGTGGAATCGGCGCGGCTGGACGGCGTGACGCCCGTGCAGGAAGTGGTGCGCATCCTCGTGCCCCTCATCTGGCCGACGATCGCGACATCCCTTCTCCTTTCGGTGATGAACATCTTCACGTCCAGCGGTCCCATTCTGCTGTTCACGCAAGGCAATCATGGGACTTATACGGTCGCTTACTGGCTGTTTGAAAAGGTCATGACCAACACCAACATGGAATATGCGGCTGCCGTGGGTATTTTTTACACGTTGCTCGGATTTCCCTTCCTGCTGGTGACGCGGTGGCTCAGCAAACGGGTAGAGGAGGTGGAATACTGATGAAGACAAACGTCGCAAACAGCCGCACGATCGGCGAGAAAGTATTATATACCGTTCTGATCGTCGTGTTTTCGCTGTATTCCGTTTCCCTGCTGTTTCCTCTGTTCTGGGCGATCCTCGTGTCCCTGAAAACGCACGAAGAATACATGATCAATTCGCCTTTCGCCCTGCCCGAACAGTGGGTGTTCAAAAATTACCTCACGGCGTTTTCCACCCTCGAAGTCAACGGAGCCACATTCCCGGGGATGATCGTCAATTCGCTGTGGTACGCGGTCGGTTCCTGCGTGCTGAATATCTTCGTCTGCTCGATGACCGCCTACATATTTGCCAGATACGAGTTCAAGGGTTCGCGGGTGATCTACAACGTACTTCTTATCATCATGCTGATGCCCATCATCGGCAACGGTCCCGCCATCTATCGGGTGTACAGCAGGCTGCACATCACCAACAGCCCCTTCTTCCTCATTTCCACGGCGGGCGGCATCGGCATAAACTTCCTCTATCAGGAGGCGTTTTACCGGAACGTGTCCTGGTCGTATGCGGAAGCGGCGTTCATCGACGGGGCAAACCACTGGACGGTGTTCTTCCGTATCATGATGCCGCAGACGCTCGGTATCGTCTCCACGCTCGGCATCATGCAGTTTATCCAGTATTGGAACGACTATTCCACGCCCATGCTGTATTTTCCCGAACTGCCCACGTTGGCGCTCGGTCTGTATCAATACGAGATCAAGATGATCCGCGGCGCCAACATGCCCGTGTATTTCGCGGGGCTGGTGCTTTCGATGCTGCCCGTGCTCATCATCTTTGCCTTCTGTCAGAATTCCATCATGGAGAGGGTGGCGCTCGGCGGGATCAAGGGCTGACGGATATGCGTCCGGAAGCGATACCGGAAAGCGGAAAAAACGTATTTTGCGACAAATATTTTTTAGGATAAATATTTTTTAATTTTCAATAAGGAGTGAAAAATGACAATGAAAGGAATGCGGAAAATGACGGCGGTCTTTCTCGTCGCCGCGCTGGGCGCGGGTGCGTTGGCGGGCTGCGGAGGCGGCGGAGGCAAAAAGGAAAACACCGAGACGTTCGTCGAGGTGCAGATTTATGACCGTGGGTACGGAAGCGACGGCATCCGCGCGGTGGCGGAGCGGTATATGGAACTCCACGAAGGGGTGACGATCGACATCACGGGCGTGACGGACAGTACGCTCGCCACCGACATCTATGCGGGCCCGAGCATCGTGACGACGGACCTCTATTTCTACGGGGGCGACAATCTTTTTAACCTCGTTAATTCCGGATCCGTCACCTTCGACGGCGTGACTTATCCCAACTATTTCGAAAACCTCAACGAGGTGTATAACGCGATCCCCGAAGGGGAGGACGAGGCGATCAAGGACAAAATGCTCGATTCCTATGAGGAATTTTACAACGTGGACGCCGATCTGGACGGCGAGCCGGACGGGAATTATTACTGCGCGCCCTGGATGGGCGGCTTTACGGGCATCATCTACAACAGCAAGATGTTCGATAATTACGGCTGGACGGTGCCCGTCACGACGGACGAGCTGTTCGAACTGTGCGACGAAATCCTCGCCACCGACGCAAAGAGCACGAATAAAAATTCGCAGGGGGAGAGCATCGATATCGCGCCGTTCAGCTTCTGTCTGGAAGATTCCTATTGGGAATACGTCTATCTGCAGTGGTGGGCGCAGTACGACGGCATAACGGCGTTTGAAAATTATTTCAAAGGACAGGACGCAAACGGAAATTATACGCCGGACGTTGCGGCCTCGCAGGGAAGGCTGAAAATGCTGGAAGTGCTCGACGGGGTGCTCGGCACATACAGTCTTGAAAACGGCGAGAAAGTGGCTCGGGACAACGTCTATTGCGATCCCACGCTCGCCACCCGTTCCTACATAGACACGCAGTCCACCTTCCTCAACGCGGAGGGCGCCCGTGTCAATCTGAACGGCGCCACCACTTCGGCGATGATGCCCAACGGCGACTGGCTGGAAAACGAAATGTACACCAACTTCTCCGATAAGATCGAGAGCGGGGAAGTGGAATTCAAGATGATGAAAACGCCCGTTATCAGCGCGATCACGGACAAACTGTCCTTCAAGGACGATATGCAGCTCCGCGAGCTCATCCGCTGGATCGACGGGGGGAAGGAAGGGGAGAAGCCCTCTTTCGCTACGGACGACGACGTGAAGATCGTCGAAGAGGCGAGGGGGATCGGCTCTTCCATCGGACAGCGCTATTCCGTGTATATTCCGTCTTTTGCGGTGGCAAAAGAGGCGGCGAAAGATTTCCTCATCTTCCTGTATTCGGACGAAGGCATCCGCATCAACGCGCTTTCTTCGCGCGGGAACGACCTGCCCTTCGAATACGATTGGGATTCCATCCGCAGCGAACTTTCCGTGTTTGAAAATTCCAAACTGGACGTTCTGGAAAGCACGACGGCTTATGCGCTCAACGCGGACAATCATCCCATGCGCTACCGCGGCGGCATGGCGCCGTTCAGGATCTATATGCCCGTCGAAGCCAACTTCAACGTGAGCGCGGCGATGGACTATATCGATCCGCAGACCATCTTCATCGACAATTACAACGAATTCGAACGCCTGTGGCAGACGATGATGAGCGACGCGGGCGTGCTGTAAAAAACGCAAAGGGGAAAATATCATGAACAAGAAACGCTTTTTGGCACTGTGTGCGGTTTTTGCGCTCGGCGCGGGATTTCTCGGCGGCTGCGGGGAGGGCGGCGGAACTTCCTCCGGCATTTCCTCCGAACCGCAGGTGAAACTCTGGTCGGCCCCCGCGCTGGAAAAGATCATGCGGGACGACGTCATCGAGGACACCGATCCCGCTTCCCTCACCATCGAACTGTGCAAGAACGAAGTGGAGGGCGCCCAGTTCATCATCACGCCCGAAAACGGCTATAAAGTCGGCTTTTTCGACGTGGAGATTTCTGAACTGACCAACGCCGACGGGGAGAGTATTCCCCGCGACGCGGTGAAAATTTATCTGCAGAAATACATAAACGTCGTCAACGAGATCGGCTCCAATCCCGATTTGCACGCAGGGTATATTCCCGACGCGATCCTGCCTTTCGACGTGGCGAAAGAATACGGCGAAAATACCGTAAAGGGGGTCAATCAGGGGGTGTACGTCA
>DVGN01000065.1 GCA_018712725.1 Candidatus Scatosoma pullicola | reverse complement strand
GCCGACGGCTATGCGGGGACGGCGGAAGAGTATGCGGCGTCCGTCGCGGCGGGCGAGCAGATGGCGTTCGGCGCCCGGCTTTCGGAAATGTATTTCGACGCGTATGCGGAAAATTGCGCCGCGCTGCCCCTGCCCGAAAAGCCGGGCTGTACGTTGACGGATCGGATGACGGGAAGGGAGTTTTCGTTTCCCGTTTCGGGATTTTATTGGGGGGAAAACGGAGTTTTGCTGCCGCCCGAACTCTACGGCGGCGTATATCGCGGAATCGGGGGCGTATATGACTTTCTCGCCGTGCCGGAAGCGGGGGACGGGGGAGCGGCGCTCTCTTTTCTCGGCGGAGAGGTGCGGGACGGATTTGTCTTTTCGATGGACAATTATATCGTCCGCGCGTTGAGAGAAGAGTCGGAATTATTTGCTTTGTTCGGACGGATCGCCGGAGTCCTTTCCGTCGCTTTCGGCTCGTTCGCCGTTTTGCTGTATCTGAATTTTGTTTTGCAAAATGCGCGGGACAGGTATGCGACGATCGCTGTTTTGCGGGCACTCGGATGCGGACGGGAGGGCGTTTTCGGGATCTTTGCGGCATCGGGCGGACTGTTCGGCGCGGGCGTGCTGTGCCTTTCGTTTGCGGGATTGGGCGCGGCGTTTGCCGCTGCCGGAAGCGCCCTTTTTGCGGCGGGGCTTTCCTCCTTTCTCCTTCCGGCGGCGGGGATTCTTTTGCTTTCGGCGGTCGGGAACGCCGTTTCCGTGTTTTTTGCCGGAGAGAAGAAGTTTTTGCGGCTTATGCGGGAGTAAACGGTACGGGCGTAAACAAAAACCGGGCGGAGCCGCGGAAGGCTCCGCCCGGCCGGTTCAGAAACCGTACGGGAAACAGCAGTTGCACAAAGGGAAACAGCAGGGATTACAGCAGTCGCAGGGCGGGAGGGGAGAAGATATGTAGCAGATCTGTCCGGCGCCCGGGTGCGGACGGCGCCGTCCCGTTCCGGATCGGGGAATATTTTTTGTCGGTGTATGCAAAGATGTATGGAAATGAGCCGTTCCGGAAATATATTTATAGAGACTTATCAAGACGGGAACCGATTTATCTCCGGATAACGGTCTGATATATCCTATGCCGCGGGGAGAAAAAAGGGTGCGCCCGGACGGAAATCTGCCCGGGAGGGTACTTTTTGCCCGGGAAAGGGGTATTTTTGCCCGATTTTACAAAAAGTTTACGGATTTTTTGTCGGAAACAGTTGACAAAGCGGCATTTTCGTGTTAGAATAATCAATGCTGTGACGCGGAAAAGGGGTATTCCGCCCTTTTTGCGTGTTTTTTCGCCGCCCGGTTCGGACAGGCGGCGGAGGCAGAAAATCGCTTTCTTTGAATTGCGTAAGGGCAATTCCGAGAATATATTCCAAAATTCTACAAGGAGGTTGCAAAGAATGCCTACCATCAACCAACTCATCAAGAAAGGCAGAGAGAAGCAGACGTTCAAGTCCAAGAGCCCCATTCTGGACAATTGTCCTCAGAAACGCGGCGTGTGCCTGTCCGTCACCACCACTTCGCCCAAGAAGCCCAATTCCGCGCTTCGTAAGATCGCCCGTGTGCGCCTTACCAACAAGCAGGAAGGTACGGTCTATATCCCCGGCGAAGGGCACAATCTGCAGGAGCACAGCTCCGTTCTGATCAGAGGCGGCCGTGTCAGGGATCTGCCCGGTGTGCGTTATCACATCATCCGCGGCGCTCTGGATACCGCCGGCGTGGCAAAGCGCAAGCGTTCCCGTTCCAAATACGGCGCGAAGCGTTCCAAGTAAGTTTCGGCTTATGAACTCGTCCCCCCGTCCGGGACGGTAAAGAAAGGGCGGGGAAAACCCTACTTGTAAATCGGAATATAAGCTCGCGAAGCCCCGAATGAAAGTAGGCAGTATGCGGCTGTTGCCGCAGAAGGATCGCGGCGCGCAGAAAAAGACAAAAGCGCAAACGATATTATAGAGCGCAGGCGCGCATGCGACGGCCGTACTGAAGGGTAAAGACCCTTATCGAAATTATCAAAGGAGGATACAAACATGCCCAGAAGAGGTAATGTCCCTAAGAGAGACGTCCTTCCCGATCCCCTGTACGGGAGCAAGGTGGTGACCAAACTCATCAATCAGATCATGCTGGACGGAAAGAAAGGCACGGCGCAGACCATCGTCTACGACGCGTTCAAGATCATGGGGGAGAAGCTCAACATGGAGCCCCTGGAAATCTTCAAGCAGGCGATGGAGAACGTGATGCCCGTGGTCGAAGTCAAAGCCCGCCGCGTCGGCGGCGCCAACTACCAGGTGCCCATCGAAATCCGTCCCGAACGCCGTCAGACCCTCGCCATCCGCTGGATCGTCATCAACACGAGAAAGCGCAGCGAGCGGGAGATGTCCAAAAAGCTCGCGGCAGAGCTGATGGACGCGTACAACAATACGGGCGGATCGGTCAAGAAGAAGGAAGACACGCACAGGATGGCGGAAGCCAATAAGGCGTTCGCGCACTTCAGATTCTAAAGAGGTAGACTATGCCCAGAGAATACGACTTAAATCATACCAGAAATTTCGGCATCATGGCGCACATCGACGCCGGCAAGACCACCACGACCGAACGTATCCTGTTCTATACGGGCAAGACGCACAAGATCGGCGAGGTGCACGAAGGCGCGGCGACGATGGACTGGATGGTGCAGGAACAGGAACGCGGCATCACGATCACTTCCGCCGCGACGACCTGTATCTGGAAAGGGTATCGTTTCAACATCATCGATACGCCGGGTCACGTGGACTTCACGGTGGAAGTGGAGCGTTCCCTCCGCGTCCTCGACGGCGCCGTCGCCACCTTCTGCGCGAAGGGGGGCGTCGAGCCGCAGTCCGAGACGGTATGGCGCCAGGCGGATACCTATAAGGTGCCCCGCATCGCCTATGTCAACAAGATGGACATCAACGGCGCCGATTTCTTCCGCGTCGAAAAGATGATCCGGGAGCGCCTCGGCGCCAATCCCGTGCCCGTCGAATTGCCCATCGGCAAAGAAGCGGGTTTCCGCGGCATCGTCGACCTCATCCGCATGGAAGCGGAGATCTATTATGACGATCTCGGCAAGGATTTCCGCAAGGAACCCATTCCCGACGACATGAAAGAGCTCGCCGACGAATACCGCGCCAAGCTCGTTGAAGAAGCGGCTTCCGCTTCCGACGAACTCATGGAGAAGTATTTCGAAGAAGGGGATCTCAGCGCCGAAGAGATCATTCAGGGCATGCGCATCCGCTGCCTGAAAATGGACGCGATCCCCATGCTCTGCGGTTCGTCTTATAAGAACAAGGGCGTGCAGTTCCTGCTCGACGCGGTCATCAATTTCCTGCCCAGCCCGCTCGACGTCGATCACGTCAAGGGCACCAATCCCGATACGGGTGAAGAAGAGGTCCGCAAGACTTCGGACGAAGAGCCCTTCGCGGGTCTCGCCTTCAAGATCGCGACCGATCCCTTTGTCGGCTCCCTCGCCTATTTCCGCGTCTATTCGGGCGTCCTGTCCGCCGGTTCCTATGTCTATAACTCCACCAAGGAGAAGAAGGAGCGCGTCGGCCGTCTCGTCCAGATGCACGCGAACGAGCGGAAGGACATTTCCGAGATCTATTCGGGAGACATCTGCGCCATCGTCGGCCTGAAATATACGACGACGGGCGACACCCTCTGCGACGAAAAGCATCCCATCATTCTGGAAAAGATGGTCTTCCCCGAACCCGTCATCCAGCTTTCGCTGGAACCCAAGACCAAGGCGGGGCAGGAAAAGATGACGATGGCGCTCATCAAGCTCGCCGAAGAGGATCCCACCTTCAAGACGTACACCGATCAGGAAACGGGGCAGACGATCATCGCCGGCATGGGCGAACTGCACCTCGACATCATCGTCGACAGACTGCTGCGCGAATTCAAGGTGGAAGCCAACGTCGGCGCGCCCCAGGTCGCCTACCGCGAAACCTTCCGCAACGCCGTGGATGCCGAAGGCATGTACAAGAGGCAGTCGGGCGGTAAAGGTCAGTACGGTCACTGCAAAATCCACCTCATCCCGCAGGAGCCGGGCGCCGGCTATGCGTTTGAGGACGCCACCGTGGGCGGCTCTATCCCCAAGGAATATATCCCCGCCGTGGACAAGGGTATCCAGGAGGCCGCCAAGAACGGCTATCTTGCCGGATACGAAATGGTGGACTTCAAAGCCGTCGTCTACGACGGAAGCTACCACGAAGTCGACTCCTCCGAAATGGCGTTCAAGATCGCGGGTTCGCTCGCGTTCAAAGACGGCATGACGCGGGCGAAGCCCGTTCTGCTCGAGCCGATCATGAAGGTGCAGATCATCACGCCGGAGGACTATTTCGGCGACCTCATGGGCAACATCTCCGGCCGCCGCGGCACCATTCTCGGCACGGACGACCGCAACGGCGCCAAGGTCATCGACGCGGAAGTGCCCCTTTCCGAAATGTTCGGCTATGCGACGGAGCTGCGTTCGCGGACGCAGGGCAGAGGGCAGTTCACGATGCAGTTCGACCATTATTCGGAAGTGCCCGGCAATATCTCGAAGGACATCATCGAGAAACGGAGCAGGAAAGACTGAGCAATCGGTTTCCCGCCCCTTCCGGGCGGGAAGAATCGGGAAATTTTCAAATTTTTTCGAAAAATGCCCGTAAAAGATTTGATAAATTTGAAAATTTAAGTTATAATAGATACGTCCTTTATAAATAAGGACAAAAAAGCATTGTAAGGACAGATAGCTGCGTCCGATCTCCGGATAAGTTATCATGAAAATTTTAACAATCTTTTGGAGGATTCATTATGGCAAAGGCTAAATACGACAGAAGCAAACCCCACGTGAACATCGGTACGATCGGTCACGTTGACCACGGTAAAACCACTCTGACCGCAGCTATCACGATGGTCATGGCATGCAAAGGCGACGCCGTCAAAATGCGCTATGACGAAATCGATAAGGCTCCCGAAGAGAAAGCCCGCGGTATCACAATCAACACCGCGCACGTCGAATATCAGACGGACAAGCGCCACTATGCGCATGTCGACTGCCCGGGCCACGCCGACTATGTCAAGAACATGATCACCGGCGCGGCGCAGATGGACGGCGCTATCCTCGTCGTCGCGGCGACCGACGGTCCCATGCCCCAGACCCGTGAGCACATCCTGCTCGCCCGTCAGGTCGGCGTGCCTTATATCGTCGTGTTCATGAACAAGGTCGACCTCGTCGATGACGCGGAACTTCTCGACCTCGTCGAAATGGACGTCAGAGAGCTGCTTTCTTCCTACGGCTTCCCCGGCGACGATCTTCCCGTCATCCGCGGTTCCGCGCTGAAAGCGCTTGAAAAGGCGAGCTCCGATGCTCCCGCCGACGAAATTCTTGCGGCTCCCGAATGCCAGTGCATTCTCGAGCTTATGGATGCGGTCGACAGCTATATTCCTACGCCTGCCCGCGACGATCAGAAGCCTTTCCTTCTGCCCGTCGAAGACGTCTTCACCATTTCCGGACGCGGCACCGTCGCTACCGGCCGTGTGGAGAGAGGCGTGGCGAAAGTCGGCGATCCCGCCGAAATCGTCGGTCTCATCGACAAACCCCTTCCTACCGTCATCACCGGTCTGGAAATGTTCCACAAGCAGCTCGACGAAGCGATGGCGGGCGATAACGTCGGCGCTCTGCTCCGCGGTATCAACCGTACGGACATCGAGAAGGGTCAGGTTATCGCGAAGCCCGGCACCGTCAAGACGGGTACCGAATTCGAAGCGCAGGTCTATGTCCTGACGAAAGAAGAGGGCGGACGTCACACGGCGTTCTTCAACCACTATCGTCCTCAGTTCTTCATCAGAACGACGGACGTCACGGGTGCGATCGAACTTCCCGAAGGCGTCGAAATGGTTATGCCCGGCGACAACATCAACATGAAAGTCGTCGTGATCAAGCCCGTCGCCATCGAAGAAGGTCTCCGCTTCGCTATCCGCGAAGGCGGCAGAACGGTCGGTTCCGGCGTCATCACCAAGATCGACAAATAATCTGTCTTTGGTTACAAAGCGGCTTGCGGTTTTTCCGCAAGCCGCTTTCGGCGTTTATTTGCGCTTGTTTTGCCGCGGCGAACCCGGATGGACGGGAGAGACGGAAGAGATGAAAAAATTGCAGGAAATGAGCTTGGAAGAGCTTTGGCGGCTTTTTCCCGTGCGGCTGTGGGAATATGATCCGCAGTACCCCGTTTGGTACGAAGAGGAAAGGGACAGGGTGACGGCGCTCGTCGGCGGGGCGGACGTTTTCCGCATTTCGCATATCGGAAGCACGACGGTGCCCGGGCTGCTGTCCAAGCCCACGGTGGATATTCTGCTGGAACTCAGACCGGGCGTACAGCTTGCGGAGGCAGAAGAAAAATTGTCGGCGGAGTGGCTGCTCATGTCCCGTTCGGATAAGAGGTTCTCCTTCAATAAGGGCTATACGCCGCAGGGCTTTGCGGACAGGGTCTTTCATCTGCACGTACAGCCCGCGGGGGATCCCGACGAACTGTATTTCCGGGATTATCTGCGGGCGTTTCCCGATACGGCGGAGGAGTACGCCGCTTTGAAAAGGACTTTGCTGCGGAAATACGAGTTCGACAGGGACGGATATACGGCGGCAAAATCGGAATTTGTCCGGCGCGTCACCGCGCTCGCGCGGGGGCGTTTTGCGGGCAGGTATGCCCTCTGGCGATGGTAAACGGGGCGGGCAGGGATTTGACGACCGAAAAAAGCTAAACAGAAAAGACGGGCATTTCGCTCGTCTTTTTTTGCGCTCAGCCGCCTTCTGCAAGAGGGAAAAGGGGGTTACTTTATGCTCGCCTTGTATTCGCCGGGGGTCATGCCGACGTATTTTTTGAAGACGTAATTGAAATGGGAAAGGGAGTCGAAACACAGCTTTTCCGCGATCTCCGAAAAGGAATAGCGCAGGCGGATGAGCTTTTTGGATTCGTCCGTTTTGAGTTTGAGGTAGGTGCGGTAGATGCTCATGCCTGTCTTTTCCCGGAAGAAGGTGCAGAGATAGGTCTTTCCGTAGTGCAGGCGGGAACAGAGGTCGTCCAGTTCGAAGCGGTCGTACAGCCGTTCGGAGAGGATGCGCACGATTTCGTCCTGCAAATCGGAAGAGGAAGAAATTTTGGAGATGAAAAATTCCTGCGGGGCGCTCTGCCCCGACGCCGCGCGCAAAAGGTAGACGAGAAGGAGTTCCAGCGAATTTTTGATGACCTGTTCGCCGCCCAGATTGGGGTGGGGGCGAAGCTCCAGTTTGTTGAGGTCGGGATCGAAATCGGGGATGACGAAGGTCTCCGTGGCTTCGGACATGATGTTTTGCAGCAGATAGCGGTAGTTTTCGGGCACGGAAAGCACTTTGTCCCGAAAAAAGCCCATCCCTTCCGAACGGCATTCGAAAGAGACGATAAAGATATTCGGCTCCGTCCTGCCGCTTTCGACGTAGTGGGGGCGGTTGGGCTCGATAAAGACGACTTCGCCCTGCCGCAGGCGGCTGCGCTCTCCGTCCCGCACGACGTCCACCCCGCCTTTGTCCGCGTAGATGATCTCCCAGAAATCGTGCGTCTCCTCCTTGGAGACGTATCCTTCGGGCAGTTCCTGGTAGTGGATGGTCACGATTTTCTGGATGTTCAGAAGATTGGCGATGCGGTGCATATAAAACCGCTTTGTCTTTGCTTTTCCCATGCCTATATTATAGCAGACCACGCCGCCGTTTGTAAAATATTTCGCCCCTTGTTTTTGAGAAATATTTTATAAAAAGAGAGAAAAATTTTCTATTGCGCTTTTCGGGGAATGTAGTATAATAATGACGAAACCAAACAGGCGGAACAGGAGGCTTTTTATCATGACGGTGCCCGCATTGGACAAAGAATTTCAACCCATGATCAAAGCGCTGGAATCCTTCGACGCGAAAGTGCGCGCGGCGAAGGCGGCGGACAGGACGGAGATCGCCTTTGCCGTGGAGCGCAGCGGCGGATACAACTATGTGTATCGCTATACGGCGTTTGCCGACGGCGTGGAGGACGAACTCAACTATCGCATCGCGGAACGGCTGGTCAAGAGCGTCTTGTGGGTGGTCGGCGGCTACAAGATTTATTTTTCCGGCAGCCGGCGCATTTACGAGAGGCTGAAAGCGGCATATACGCCGGAGGGCGCACGGGCGTTCGACGCCGATTTCATGAGCGGCGTTTACGAAAAGCCGTTTGAAGTGGTCTTTGTCTCTCCCGAAGAGATCCCCGTGCAGAAGAACAATTCCGTCAGGGCGGGCGGATTCCTCAAAGGATGCCGCATCGGGTTCGACGCGGGCGGAAGCGACCGGAAGGTCAGCGCCGTCGTGGACGGCGAGGTCGTGTACAGCGAAGAGGTCGTCTGGCATCCCAAGACCACGGAGGATCCGACTTATCACTACAACGAAATTCTGACGGCGATGAAGACGGCGGCGTCCAAGATGCCCCGCGTCGACTGCATCGGCGTCTCGTCCGCGGGCGTGTACGTCGACAACAAGATCATGGTCGCGTCCCTCTTCCTCAAAGTGGACAAGCAGAAGTACGGGGACTATGTCAAGAACATGTACATAAATATCGCCAAAGAGATGGGGAACGTCCCTCTCGAAGTCGCCAACGACGGCGACGTCACGGCTTTGGCGGGAAGCATGGACCTGAACGACGGCAGAGTGCTCGGCATCGCGATGGGCACGAGCGAAGCGGTGGGGTATATCAATAAGGACGGAGGGCTGAACGGCTGGCTGTCCGAACTCGCCTTTGCGCCCGTCGATTTCAACGAGAACGCCATGCGGGACGAATGGAGCGGCGACGTCGGCGTCGGCTGCAAATATTTCTCGCAGGACGCCGTCATCAAGCTCGCCGAAAAGGGCGGCTATACCTTCAAGGAGGGCAGCACGCCCGCCGAGAAGCTGAAAGAGATCCAGGCGCTGATGGAGAAGGACGATCCGCTCGCGGCGCAGATCTATCGGGACATCGGCGTGTATCTCGCCTATACCATTCCCTTCTACGCGAAGTTCTACGACATCAGGCACGTGCTGCTGCTCGGCAGAGTGACGGGCGGCAAGGGCGGAAACATCCTGCTGGAAACCTGCAAAAAGGTGCTGGCGGAAGAATATCCTTCCTTTGCGGCGCTGGACATCTCGCTGCCCGACGAAAAGAACAGGCGGGTAGGACAGAGCATCGCGGCGGCGTCCCTGCCCCGCGACGTCGAATGACGGCAAAAAAACAGGCAATAAAAAGACAACAAGAAAACAGAATATAAAAACGAGGAAATCGGAAAGGAGAAATCAGATGAAAGTCATCGTTGCTGAAAATTATGAAGAGATGAGCCGCAAGGCGTTTGAAGTGATGGCGGAGGTCGTGAAGAACAATCCCCGCGCCGTATTGGGGCTGGCGACCGGCTCCACCCCCATCGGACTGTACAAGAACATGATCGAAGACCACGAAAAGAACGGCACCTCCTATCGCGAAATCAAAACGGTCAACCTCGACGAATACGCGGGGCTGGACTATTCGAGCGATCAGAGCTATGTCTATTTCATGCGGCACAACCTGTTCGATCACATCGACATCGACCTGAAAAACACCAACATCGAAAACGGCAAGGCGGCGGACAGAGCGGCGGAGTGCGCGCGCTATAACGCCCTGCTCGACGAGCTGCCCCGCGACATCCAGGTGCTCGGGATCGGCTCCAACGGGCACATCGCATTCAACGAGCCGGGCACTCCCTTCGGCAGCGTCACGCACATCGTGGACCTTACCGAAAGCACGATCAAGGACAATTCCCGCATGTTCGCGAGCATCGACGAAGTGCCCCGCCAGGCGTTCACGATGGGGCTGAAAAACATCATGCAGTCCAAGAAGATACTCATTCTCGCCAACGGCGCAAACAAGGCGAAAGCCGTGTACGGGCTGGTAAAGGGAGAGGTCACGGAAAATGTGCCCGCCAGCATTTTGCAGCTGCATCCCGATTGCACGCTCGTCTGCGACAAGGCGGCGGCGTCCCTTTTGTAAGCAAGGAGTGAAACCATGAAAGCATTTGAAAACGCCCTCGTCTACGTGGAGGGCGAAGGACTGAAAAAGACAAATCTCGCCTTCGGGGACAAGATCTCTTCGATCGGCGGAGACATTGCGGGCGCGGAGGTGATTTCCCTGCCCGACGACGCCGTCGTTCTGCCCGGATTTATCGACGAACACATTCACGGCGCGGGCGGCGCGGACGCCATGGACGGCACCGTGTCCGCGTTGAAGACGATCGCGACCACGGTGGCGGCGGAGGGGACGACGACCTTTCTCGCCACGACGATGACGCAGAGCCCGAAGAACATACTCGGGGCGATGCGGGCGGTGAAGGAGTACCGCGCCGCAGGCTTCGCAGAGGGCGCGCGCGTCGGCGGCGTCCATCTGGAAGGGCCTTTCATCGCGGCGGCGCACAAGGGCGCGCAGCCTCTCGAATATATCGCCAAGCCTTCGTCGGAGGTGTTCGACGAATATAACGCCGCGTCGGGCGGGGCGATCAGAATCGTCACGCTGGCGCCCGAAGAAGAGGGCGCGGAAGCGCTCATCAAACACCTGGTATCCCTGAACATCGTCGCATCCATCGGCCATACGAGCGCGAAATGCTCGGATATCCGCTGCGCGATGGCGGCGGGGGCGCGCAACGTCACCCATACCTACAACGCGCAAAGCCCCCTGCATCACAGGGAGATCGGCACGGTGGGCAGCGCCCTTCTGTACGACGATCTGCACGCCGAACTCATCGCGGACACCATTCACGTCTCCGTGCCCGCCATCCAGCTGCTCGTCAAGTGCAAGCCTTTGGACAGGCTCATCCTCATCACGGACGCCATGCGCGCCAAGGGGCTGAAAGACGGCATCAGCGAGCTGGGCGGTCAGACGGTCATCGTCAAAAACGGCGAAGCCCGTTTGGAGGACGGCACGCTGGCGGGGAGCGTCCTGCGCATGAACCGCGCCGTCGGAAACATGGTGCAGAAGGCGGGCGTACCCCTTTTGCAGGCGGTGGATTACGCCACCATCAATCCCGCGAGGACGCTCGGCATCGAGAAGGAAGCGGGGAGCATCAAGGTCGGAAAGAACGCCGATTTCGCCGTGCTGAACGGGAATTTCGACGTGCTTCTCACCGTGCGGGACGGCAATGTCGTCTATCGCGCAAACTGAAAAAGATCATCCAAGATTTCCTCTTTATGAGTTATTGAACGAGAGACGGGGCGCGGCTTTGCCGCGCCCCGTCTCTCGGCTTTCCGCCGCTCTTCGGGCGGTATATAGTTCCGGTCAGTACATGTGAAAAAATTTTCATCCGATTATCGCGGAATTTCCTTTGACAAACGGGGAAAAGCGTGTTATTATTTAATTAGAATCCTAACGATTGAAAAATAAAGGGAAGAGAGATGTTGGACGAAAAGAGCCTGGTGGAAAAATGCGCGGCGATGAACAGGCGGCTCAAACGCTATTTTGACAGTTTTTTTGCCGATTCTCCGATCACGAGCATACAGGGGCTGGTTCTGGATTATCTGTTCCGGAATCGGGAAACGGATGTATTTCAGAAAGATCTGGAAGAGTATCTGGAAATCAAGGGCTCGTCCGTCACCAGCATCCTGGACAATCTCGAAAAAAACGGGTATGTCCGCCGGGAAGCCGTCGACTATGACGGCCGACTCAAAAAACTTGCGATTACGGAAAAGGCATACGCGATCGAAGAAGACATCGTCGAAAGGGTAAACGGATATATGTACAGCCTCTTTCGCGGTATTTCCGAAGAAGAGCGGGAAGTCTTTTATTCCGTGCTGTGCAAGATGATCGACAATATGCAGTGAAAAATTTTATTCAGATTGTTAGAATTCTATGTATTTGCGATATATATAAAATATCCGAAGACGTACCTTGTTTCGGGGGCGCACAGGCACGCATACACTTCGAAGGCTTATTTTTGCCGCCATATAGTTAGAATTCTAACGATATGAAGACAAACGGCGGAGGCGACGGGGACAAACGGCGGAAAATTTATCGGGCGTCGGCGGGAGGGGGACTTTCCGCGGCCGGATGGATATATGAAAAACCAAGGAGGATTTTTTTATGATTCTGTATTTCAGCGGAACGGGAAACAGTCGTTATGCGGCGAAAAAATTGGCGGAACTGACGGAGGACACCGTAATTTCCATCAACGAGAGGTTGCGCCGGGGGGACTGCGGGAGCATCGGTTCGGAGCGCCCTCTGGTATTCGTGTGCCCCGTCCACGACGGGAGAATTCCCGACGTCGTGGAAAAGCACATTCTGAAAACTCCCTTCCGGGGGAGTAAGGAGGCGTATTTTGTCGTGACCTGTGCGGAAAGTCCGTCGGACGCGCAGAATTACGTGCTGAAATTGTACAAGAAAAAGGGATTTCTTTTCCGCGGCTTCGCTTCCGTCCGGATGCCGCAGAACGATATTATCGGGAAGAAAGCGGACGCGCGGGCGGAGATAGAAAAACTTCTTGCGGCGGCGGACGAAAAACTCGCGTCGCTGGCGCAGGCGATCCTGCACGACGAGATCCTGCGGTACGAGACGCCGGAGGGAAAGGGAGCGTCGCTGTTTGCGCCCCTGCGCATGAAGCTGCGCGGCGGGGACAAGGGGTTTTATGCCACGGAAAAATGCGACGGCTGCAAGGAATGCGTCAGGCGCTGTCCGATGAAGAACATTTCCTTCGCCGACGGACACCCGACGTGGAACGGGAATTGCGTCCGCTGCATGGCGTGCATCGGCGGGTGCCCGCAGTCGGCGATAGAGTACGGCAAAAAGACGCAGGGAAAGGACAGGTATTATCTGAATCCCTGAGGGCGATTATCGGCAAAAGACCGTTTTGCCGTCCAGAATCGTCCTTTCGACGCGGATTTCGGGAAGCCGGTTGTGCGGCGTGCGGAAGGGGTCGTCGGAGAGCAGGACGAGATTTTCCCGCATCCCCCGCCGAAGTCCGCCCGTCGAATTTTCTTCAAAATACTGATATGCCGCATTGCGGGTGACGGCGCGGAGGGCGGACAGGACGTCGATGCGCTCCCTTTCGCCGAGCACCCTTCCGCTCTGCGTTCTGCGCTCCGCCGCGCAACAGACGGTGTACAGCATATCGGGCGGGAGGACGGGGGAATCCTGGTGCAGCGTGAAGGGAATGCCTTTGTCGAGCGCCGAGCGCAGGGGGCTGATCGTTTGGGCGCGCTCTCCGAGATTTTTCAGGTGGACGTCTCCCCAGCGCCCGACGTGCGCGATGAAGAAGGAGGGGATGATGCCCGCGCGGCGCACGTCGTCCAGCCGATCGACGGGCAGCATCTGGGCATGGATCATCACGGGGCGGGTCTCCGGTTTCCCGAAGCGCAGCTGGGCGTCGATGAAGGCGTCCGCCGCTCTGTCTCCGTTGCAGTGGACGAGTAATTGCAGACCCTTTCCGGCGCAGAAACGGACGTGTTCTTCCAGCACTTCCCGCGTTACGGCGGGATAGCCGCAATAGCCGCTCTTGTCCGGGTTGCCCTCTTCGTCCAGATAGGGCTGCCGCAGCCACGCCGTCCTGCCCTGCGGGGAGCCGTCCGAGATGAGTTTGACTCCGCCCACCCGCAGTTTTCCGCCCTTTTCGGGAAAGGCGGCGGCGTATTCCGGATAGGAGGGGAGATCTGGAAAGAGGACGACGTCCGCTTTCAGCAGCCCTTTTTCGCGCAGGGCGAGATAGAGGGGGAGCAGTTCTTTCATGGCAAGCCCTTCCTGGATGAGGACGACGCCGTGGGAAAAATAGATGTCCTGCGCTTTGCCGAAGGCGGCGAGAAGTTTGTCCGCGGCAGGCGGCGGGACTTTTTTCAGCCGGGAGACGAAGTCGTTTTCCTCCATGTAGCCCGTGGGATTTCCGTCGGCGTCCTTTTCGATGAATCCGCCCTCCGACGGGGGCGTGTCTGCGTCGACGCCCAAAACGCGGAGGGCGGCGGAGTTGAAAATCCCCATGTGCCCGGAGGGGTATTGCAGGACGAGCGGGTGGGAGGGGGATACGGCGTCCAGTTGCTTCGCGGTCAGCCGCCCGCCCTCCGGTTCGTATCCGCCCGCCGAGATCCATTCCCCTTTTTCCGGGTTGTTGTCCCGTATAAACCGGGCGATTGCGGAGAGGACTTCCCGCCCGGAAAGCCCGTCCAGAGAGAGTTGCAGCAGGCGGTGCGCCACGGCGGACAGATGGCTGTGCGAATCGATGAAGGCGGGCAGGAGGGCGCCGCCCTTTAAGTCGACGCGTTCGGCGCCGGCGGAGAGCGGGGGAGGTTCTCCTCTGCCCGCGCTCACGATCTTTCCGTCCTTACATAAGAGATAATCGGCAGGCAGGGTTGCGTCGAGCGCAAAAATCCTGCCGTTTTCATAAATCCGTTCCGACATAAAATTCTCCTCGGGGGCGCGTTTTGCACCCGAGTACAGTATGCCGCATCCGCGCGTTTTCCGGACGGAGAGAAGGCGAAATGTTTGTGAAATTTTTTCCGTTTTTGCCGAATTTGTCCGCATATGCGGGAATGTCTTGACAAAAATCCATTCTGTGGTATAATAGTAAGCGTATGCAAACGGCGGCGTTCTGCCGCGGAAGGAGAAGAATATGACGGAATTATTCAGGCGGCTGCGCGGAAGCGGCACGCCCGTGGCGGTTTATTATAAGACGACGGGCGGGTTCTGTACGGGGTTCGTCCGGGAGGCGGACGACGAATTTCTGGCGATGGAATTCATCTCTCCCGTCGGGAAGTTCGACGGCTATCACTGCATCCGGCAGGAGGAAATCCTCAAAATGGACGCGGGGACGCAGTATCTTTCCAACCTCGCCAGAGTGTACCGCCATTACGGGGAGGCGCTGCCCCCCTTCAAGATCTCGTCCAAGAACGTTTTGGAGAGTTTCATCGATTCCCTCGCCCGGAACAGGCGGCTTTGCACGATGGAGATCGGGTTCGACTCCATCGAGAAAATCAGCGGCTATGTGGCAGGCAGGGATTGGAACATCGTGCAG